>JBBQYS010000102.1:0-11612 GCA_038208485.1 Chitinophagales bacterium | reverse complement strand
TGCTGCCAAAATGAAAACTTCTTTCCCGGCCATTACTATAGCCATCTTTATTGCCCTGCCATTGCATAAATAATTTGCGCAGCGGCATATTTCTTCCTGTAAAAACGCCCAGGTTCCTGTGCAGCGGCATGATCCATTCATCAGGCTGCAAAGCGGCAGTTACGCCCACAGAAATAGCTTCCTGTCCTATGCCGCTAAACCATTTGCTGATGCGGCCCTGCCGCAATAATACCAGCATTTTTTCTTCTATCATGCGTGGCAGAAGAATGGCGGAGTAGAGTTCTTTGAGCTTTGCTGAGGAGTAATTGCTTTGCTTGAAATTCATGCGGCAAACCTAAGAAGGATTTGTGGGATTTGTTGTGTGTGGGGGGAGGAAGTTGTTTGGCTGAGGCAAAAGAAGCAGTTGAACCACGAAGGCACGAAGGGATTTGCCTGCGGCAAAGGGTTGGCCTCGGATGAAACGGATTTTCACGGATTTTGGTTTGCCTGAGGCAAAAAGGGTTGTCCACGAATGACACGAATTTGCACGAATAAATTTGCTTGCGGCAAAGGGTTAGCCACTGATGAAACGGATTTTCACGGATTGGTTTGCCTGCGGCAAAAAGGTCCGTCCACGAATGACACGAATTTGCACGAATAATTTTGCCACGAATTGCAGATCCCGTAAAGCCGGAGACACGAAGGCACAAAGGGATTTGCCTGCGGCAAAGGGTTAGCCACGGATGAAACGGATTTTCACAAATTTTGGTTTGCCTGCGGCAAAAGGGTTGTCCACGAATGACACGAATTTGCACGAATTCTACCAGGTAGTAACTGTCTAATTTCTTCTGCAGCAGCGGTCTATCGTCTAAGAGTCTCAAGTCTAAGTACTCAGTACTATGCACTTCCTGTCTCACGGTCTATGCGTCTAAAGGTCTCAAGTCTAAGTACTCAGTACTATGCACTTCCTGTCTCACGGTCTATCGTCTAAAGGTCTCAAGTCTAAGTACTCAGTACTATGCACTTCCTGTCTCACGGTCTATCGTCTAAGAGTCTCAAGTCTAAGTACTAAGTACTCAGTACTTTCAGTCTAACTTCTCTTTATGCATTTTCCCAAAACCCTGCATCTCAGAGTCAAACCATCAAAATTTTATTTTATGTACAAAGCAATTATCGGAGCCAGCCTTTTATTCAGCAGTATGGCATTTCTTCCTTTGTTAGAAAAGCATGAGCAGAAAGAAGTTCTGGTCTCCATTCCGGCAAAAAGTATAGCGCCGAAAGCTAAAATTCAGGCAGCTATTTTATTGGATGTAAGTAATAGTATGGATGGGCTGATAGACCAGGCAAAAGCACAATTATGGAATATGGTGAGTGTGATGGGCCGGGCAAAATGTGATGGTGTAGCTCCTGATATTGAGATTGCTTTGTATGAATATGGTCGTAGTAGCAATGAGGTAAAGAATGGTTACGTAAAACAGATCACAGGTTTTACCAGCGACCTGGATTTGCTGAGCAAAAAGCTTTTTGAGCTGACCACAAATGGTGGTGATGAATATTGCAGCACGGTTGTACTTACTTCACTAAATGAATTGAAATGGGACAATGCGCCTAATACATACAAAGTGATATTCATTTCCGGGAATGAAGATTATATACAGGGAAAGGTTACTTATACAGAAGCCTGTGCCAAAGCAAAATCAATGGGTGTGATTGTAAATACTATTTATTGTGGAGACAGGCAGCAGGGTATAAAAGAACACTGGAACATGGGTACCGAATGTGGGAATGGTAGTTTTACAAACATAAACCAGGATGCTGTGGTAGAAGACATTCCAACACCTTATGACACTGTTCTTATTTCACTGAATGGGAAATTAAATTCGACTTATATTGGGTATGGGGCCAGGGGAAATAGTGCTATGAGCGAGCAGGCTTCTGTTGATCAAATGAATTACGCAGCAAACAAATCTGCTGCTGCAAAAAGAGTCACTGTAAAAGGAAAATCATCATTGTATAAAAACAGTAGCTGGGATGCAGTAGATGCTTCCAGGGATGATAAGGAGTTTTACAATAAAGTAGATGTGAAAAGTCTGCCGGATTCTTTTCAATCAAAAAGCAGGGAAGAACTAAAAACAATTATTGAAGCAAAAGCAGCTGAACGTGCGATTATTCAAAAGGAGATAGCTGAAGCTTCATCTAAACGGTCTGCTTTTATAAGTACAGCTAATGCAAATAATACAGACAATAAACCAAAAACCCTGGAATCAGTTATTGAAGAAATTATTAAAGTGCAGGCTGCACGGTATAATATGATCGTGGAATAAAGTTAATCTCTATCTGACATCAGGGAGTTTAATACCCCTGAAACCAACGACAAAAGCACGCTGAAAATTACTGCCCACAAAAAACCATCTACAGTAAAGCCATCAAGTAGTTTGGCAGTTACAAGGATAATAAACGCATTGATGACAATAAGGAAAAGCCCAAGGGTTACAATCGTAATGGGGATGGTAAGAATAACAAGCAAGGGCTTGAGCAAAAGATTTAGCAAAGCAAGAACTAATGCAAATACAATTGCAGCCTTAAAATCAGTAATATGAACCCCGCTTAAAACATAAGTAAGGCCATAGGCCACTGCTGCTGTTATTAATAACCTGATAATAAAATTCATCGCTTTTAAATTTTTGCAGCCAGAGGCCGGTTTAAATGTTTAATTGTCAATTGTCAATTCTTTGAAATCAAATTAGTATTTGTCGAATCCACTTTTTTTAATACACGGAACCGGCTCTGCCGATTTTTTTTCCTTTTGCTTAAACGCCTGCTGTCTTCATTTACAAAGGCGGTAGTCTAACGTTTCTAATGCTGTATTTCAGCATCAGTTATTTGACCAGTAGGCATTTTTGGCTCATTCAGCTCCACTTTCCTTTTTTTCTTATTCCGCTTTGTCATAGTCATATTTAATATTTCTACGATGAAAGAGAATGCCATACCAAAATAAATATAATTCTTCAATTTCAGTTCATGTGCTTTTTCTGCATTCCAACCTTCTATCAATAATGACAATCCTATCATCACTAAAAAAGAAAGCGCCAGCATTTTTAGTGTAGGGTGTTTGTGTATAAATTCTGCAATTTTAACGCTAAAGGTGAACATAACTATCATAGCTATAACTACAGCAGCAATCATGATTTCGACATATTTTGCAGTACCTCCTGCCGTAATAATACTATCAAAAGAAAAAACTGCGTCTATCAATATAATCTGCATCATTGCGTTCCTTAGGCTTAGGGGCTTTTTCTTTTCCAGTGTTTCATTCGGATCTTCTCCTTCGAGTTTATTATGGATCTCCATCACGGATTTATAAATCAGGAAAAGTCCGCCGCCAATCATTACAAGACTTGCGAGGTCAAACCCTTTTCCAAACCAATCTTCAGGAATAATATAATTTCCTTTTTGCGACAGTAGCCATCCAAGTCCGAGCAACAATAAGCTCCGCATAATAATTCCGGAGATCATCCAAAATATCCTGGCTTTTTTTTGCTGTGCCTGCTCTTTCAGGCGGTTCATAATGATACTTACAAATATCACATTGTCTATTCCCAAAACAACTTCCAGCAACACCAAAACTAAAAAACTAATGATAGATTCTGATGTAAATAAATGGCTCATGAATTATTTTTAAAATTTGCAGGCAAAATTCCTGTATTTAATCTACTGCTTCAAAATATTTTTTGTTATAGAAGGACCCTCATAAATAAACCCTGTCCACACCTGCACCATAGAAGCACCGGCTTCTAATTTTTCTTTTGCATCTGCTTTCGTGAAAATTCCGCCACTTGCTATTATCGGAATTTTGTTTTGCAATTTACCAGCCATATAACTTATTAGTGTAGTATTTTTTTTCAACAATGGCGCACCACTCAAACCGCCGGCTTCATTTTTATGCAAAGTATTTTCAGAAAGATTGTCACGGCTTATGGTGGTATTGCTTACTATCAAGCCATCCAGGTTTATTTCCATTGCCAGGCTGATCACATCATCCACTTGCGGCAAACTCAGGTCTGGTGCTATTTTTAATAACACAGGCTTCGGTCTTTCCCTGCTCTCGTTATAGATTGATAGTGCTGAAAAAATTTGTTTCAGTGAGTTTTTATCCTGTAGCTCCCTCAGGCCCGGTGTATTCGGGCTACTCACATTTACTACAAAATAATCTACATGAGGATGTAGCGCTATAAAGCATTTTTCATAATCCTTCCAGGCATCTTCGTTTGCAGTAATTTTATTCTTACCAATGTTTCCGCCTATAATAAGTGAAGTAGAAGGGTTTTTTTTTCTCCAGGCTGAAAGCCGTTCTACAATTTTTTCCGCACCTTCATTATTAAATCCCATCCTGTTGATCAGGGCTTTATCTTCCTTAAGTCTAAAAAGTCTTGGTTTGGGATTTCCTTCCTGTCCTACTGGAGTAACTGTTCCTATTTCTACAAAGCCAAAGCCCAACGATTCTAAAACAGTGAGATAGCGGGCATTTTTATCAAAACCTGCCCCAAGTCCTACCATGTTTTTGAAATTAAGTGAAAACAACGCTTTGCTTTCTTCATGCTTTGGAGCATATATCTTTTGGATCAATTTTTTACAAACGCCGATTTTGCATAGAAAATGCAGCATGTTCATAGAAAGATAATGGGCTTTCTCTGCAGGAAACAAAAAAAGGATGGAACGAAATAATTTATACATGTAATAAAGCAGCGAAAGTATTTAAAAAATACCTTTATATACCTCATTACAGGTAAAATTCTACACAATGTCAGGCTAAGATATCTCTGTTTCTTCTGTAGTAACCCTATTTACATTGCCATAGTTATCCTTAGAAACTGTGGTTGTTTTTATTTTTTTTCTATCCCGGCTACCACCACCACTTAATGCAGCAATTAATATAATAAGAACAACAGCTCCTACAACCCACATCCAATTTTGCTGAAACCAGGAAGTGGCTTCTTCTTTATCTATTACGATGGAATCCTGTGCATATAAAAGTGTTGATAAACAAGACATTAGCAAAGTTAATCCAGGTATTTTTTTCATTTTTATATATTTTAAAGGTTAATAAGCCCAGGTTGAAAACTGATGAATTGCATCAATATGGTTAGGAATAAAATCAAAGGTTATGCCGCAAAAAATAAATTTTAAAGATGGTTTGTTGTCCCGGTTCCTTTACATGTATCTAATTCAGAAAATTATTATTTAAGTGGATTTTTAAAAAAGGATTCATATTTGTAAACCTTTCTTCACAAAATATCGTTAATTGCTTTACACTTAAACAACAAATAAAATAAAATTATGAAAAAGAATCTTTTCTCAATGATGATGGTTGCGTCTGCTTCAGTAATCATGCTGGTTTCATGCCAGGAAAGTAAGACTGAATCCACTGAAACAACAATGGATGCTGATACTACAGCAATGATGACTACTCCTGCAGAAGAACCTGGAGTAATGGTTGGTGGTGCTAATATGGTACCAAGTAAAAATATTGTAGAAAATGCTGCAGGGTCTTCAGATCATACTACGCTTGTAGCTGCTGTAAAACAAGCTGATCTTGCCGGTACTTTAAGCGGAGCTGGTCCGTTCACTGTTTTTGCACCAACAAACCAGGCTTTTGATGCAGTACCAAAATCAACTTTGGAGTCACTAATGACTCCTGCGAAAAAAGATGATCTTACCAAGATCCTTACTTATCACGTTGTACCAGGTGCAGTAAAAGCAGCAGACCTGAAAGATGGCCAAATGCTAAAAACTGTACAAGGTCAGGAACTTAAGGTTACTATTAAAGATGGTACTGTAATGATTGGAGATGCTACTGTTACTACTGCTGACGTTGTTAGCAGCAATGGCGTTACCCACGTTATAAATAAAGTGTTGATGCCTAAGTAAGCTTTGTAATAATTATAATTTTTAGAAAGATGCCATCCATTTACGGGTGGCATTTTTTATTCTGCTATAATCCTATAAAATTCATCAAACAATTTCTCCCGCACTTTCAGGTTTTGCAGCCGGCTGTTTACAGTTGGGTTTACCCTGTTGCTTAAGAATATAAAACTGAGCTTTCTTTCCGGGTCAGCCCAAATGCAGGTACCCGTATAACCGGTATGGCCATAGGTTTGAGGAGAAGCATATAATGATGGATAACCATCCTGCTTTTGCTGGTTATCTTTTTCCGGCTTATCAAATCCCAAACCACGGCGGCTATTTGGTGATTGATATGAAGTGAATTCCCTGATCGTACTATCCTCTAAAAGTCTTTTGCCATTGTACGTTCCTCCATTTAGCAACATTTGCATAAGTGCCGCCAAATCAAAAGCATTGCTGAACAAACCGGCATGCCCTGCAACCCCGCCGAGCATGGCTGCTCCCTGGTCGTGTACGAAACCACGCAAAGTACTTTGACGGAAGTATTCATCGGTCTCGGTAGGAATGATATCCATTTCGCCGAAATGGTCAAGAGGCAAATAGCTGATCTGGTACAAACCCATCGGGGTATAAAACTTATCGTTTACATAATCATCTAATCCCTGGCCTGAGATAGATTCCACAATTTTTCCGAGAATGATAAAATCATTGTCACTGTACACATACCTTCCGGCACGTCCGAGTGGGCTTGCTGCTATCTGCTGGTAAATATTCTGCAGGTAAGATCTTCGCATGAATAAATACCGGGAAACAGGCACATTGTAGATGCTGTCTTTCTCCCGTCGAAAAAATTCTGGCAACGGATTTCCTTTCTTATCAATTGTCTCCTTATAAAATGGAATATAAGATTTGAGTCCTCCTTCATGTAGCAAAAGCTGCCGGATGCTCAGCTGTTCTTTATTGGAACCTTTCAGGAAATCTACATAATCACCGATCTTATCCTCGAGCTGTAGCTTTCCCTCTTCCTTTAATTTCATGATAGCCAAAGTAGTAGCGCAAACTTTGGTTAGAGAAGCCAGGTCGTAAATAGAATTCAGTTGTACTTTTTCTTCTTTGGCATAATCAAAATAGCCAAAAGCTTTTTGGTAAATGATGGTATCATTTTGTACAGCCATAACGACACAGCCGGGAGCAACATTACGTTGCAGGGCGTCATTTACAATAGAATCTATTGAAGCAAATCTATTTACTGAATTTTTGAGTTTTTTTTTAAATTGATATCAGCATTTACAGTACTTATGCCAGTTCCAAATTGGAGCTGATCGCAGACCGACACCGGCAATTCTCCTTTAAATGGCAAATCGCCGGTAAGCATTTGCACAGCAGTTTCCTGTATGATGGCATCATCTTCATAACAAAGAATGGTGTTGCGGCTATCGCAAAAATTCTTCAGGGCATACGCATTTCCAAATACAACTAATACTGCAGGTTGTTGGTTGTTTACTTTCTGAATAAAAGCGACTACTTTACTACTAATACCAAAATTAGATGCAGGAGAACGACTCATGCCATGCAGGGAGAGCACTACTTTTTTATAATTTGAAAGTGCCTTCAACAATGCAGCTTCGTTATTTTCAAAAAAGAAAACATCAGCCCCGAGTTCAGTCTTTAATTTATCAGTGACAGTATTTGGTTTATTGATTCCAAAGGCTACTACAGCAAGTTTATCTGACTCCCTGAGCGGTAGAATATTTTCATCCATATTCCGAACAAGGGTAATGGCTTCTTCTGCCACCCTGCGCTTCATTTCCGGGATACCTGTATTCAGGTCTTCAACCAAATTTTCTGTACTTATTTTTGGTGGATTATTTATCCCATACATGTATTTTGCCACCAGCACTTTGTGGCAATGCATCTCTATATCTGCCCAGCTCAGCTGTTTTTTCTTAATGGCTGTTTTCACTTTTTCTATGGTACCCGGCACATCAGTAGGCAGGCAGAGCATATCATTTCCGGCAATCAGAGATTGTAAAGAAGCTTCTCCTCCAGGGAAATATTTTTGCACCCCCTGCATTTCTAATCCATCGGTAAAAGTCAACCCCTGGTAGCCCAGTTTTTTGCGCATGAGCGTATCTATGTTTTCGGCAGAAAGAGAGGTGGCCCGATTCCTTCTGGCATCTATGGCAGGTATGTACAGATGCGCCACCATTACTGCACCCACGCCGGCATTAAATATTTGTCGGAAAGGGTAAAGTTCCAGGGAATCTAATTCAGCCAATGATTTATTGATCACAGGCAGGTCGTAATGAGAATCTACAGCAACATCACCATGTCCGGGAAAATGTTTTGCAGTAGCCATCACAGTATTGTCTTGCAAACCATTCATGTAGGCAATGCCATAGCGGGCCACTTTGTATTTGTCTTCTCCAAAGCTCCTGTCATTTATTATCGGGTTGTTTGCATTGTTGTTTACATCCACCACCGGCGCATAATTTACCTGCACACCGAGTCGCTTGCATTGTTTAGCCACGAGGCTGGCATAATCGTACACCACACTACTATCCCTCATGGCACCAAGCATCATTTGTTTTGGCAGTGGTGCTACATCATTTGTTAGTCGCATGCCCACGCCCCATTCTGCATCTATACACACCATCAGTGGCGTTTTTGCCAAAGCCTGCATGGTATTTATCCGGTTGGCCTGATCCACGGCTGCTCCCTGGAAAAGACAAAGCCCACCAATATTATATTTTTTGATCAGGTTCGTTACATGCTCATCAAAAAAAACAACCTTCTTCGTTTTGGAATCTATCTGGCTCAGCCTGACAATCATCAACTGCGCAATTTTTTCATCTTTAGATAAAGTAGTCATCACACTATCTGCCCACAACTTAGCTTTTTGCTGTTGGCTAACAGGCGGAGGGGCGGCTTGTGTAAAAGAAAAAAATGCAAACAATAATTGAGAGAAAATATGAATCATCCTGAAATTTTGTTACTGAAAATTACAAATTAAACAGATTTTCCGGTAAGGAGGTACATCTTAACTTTTTATGAGATTTTTTGTAGCCACTAAAACACAAACGCACCAAAAATAAATTCTTGCAAAACTGATCAGTACTTGGTAATAGCATTTCCCGAAGGCGAAGGAATTAGTGTAATTGTGTATCCGCTTTACGGGATCTGCAATTCGTGGCAATTCATTCGTCAAAATTCGTGCAATTCGTGGATAACCCTTTGCCGCAGGCAAATCAATCCGTGCAAATCCATTTCATCTGTGGCCAACCCTTTGCCGCAGGCAAATAACTTCATGCCTTCTTGTCTTACGCTTTACGGGAACTGCAATTCGTGGCAATTCATTCGTGAAAATTCATGCAATTCGTGGATAACCCTTTGCCGCAGGCAAATCAATCCGTGCAAATCCATTTCATCTGTGGCCAACCCTTTGCCGCAGGCAAATAACTTCATGCCTTCGTGTCTCCCGCTTTACGGGATCTGCGATTCGTGGCACAACGCTTATTCGTTGTTTTCAGCCTTTTCCTTGCTATTCTTTTTGTACATTTGCGGCTATTTATAAACAGTCGATTGCTATATGAATTTTCAAGAAAATGAATTAACCACCGCCGTAGCGGCGAGTGCACGTGATTTTGCAGAACAATATATTCGCCCTAACCTGATGGAGTGGGATGAAAGCCAGGAATTTCCGGTACATATTTTTAAAGAGATGGGAAAGTTGGGGCTTATGGGCATTCTTGTTCCCGAAGAATATGGAGGATCTGGTTTTGGCTATTTTGAATATAATGCAGCTATACAGGAAATATCAAAAGTTTGCGGCAGTATTGGCCTTTCACTGGCAGCACACAATAGTTTGTGTACCGGGCATATTTTAGCTTTTGGTAATGAAGAACAAAAGAAAAAATATCTTCCAAAACTGGCAAGCGCAGAGTTTATAGGCGCCTGGGGGCTTACGGAACCAAATACCGGAAGCGATGCCGGCAACATGCAAACTACTGCAGTAAAAGACGGAGACAATTGGGTAATCAATGGTACCAAAAGCTGGATCACACATGGTAAAAGCGGAGATGTAGCCGTGGTAGTTTGCCGTACCGGTGAACCAAGAGGAAAAAATAATTCCACAGCATTTATTGTAGAGAGAGGCACCGCAGGATTTGCCGCAGGCAAAAAAGAAAATAAACTTGGTATGCGTGCCAGCGAAACCTGCGAAATGTTGTTTGACAATTGTATCATCTCTGATAGCCAGCGTTTGGGCGAAGTAGGATCTGGTTTTAAACAAGCCATGAAAGTGCTAGATGGCGGACGCATTTCCATAGCAGCGTTAGGTTTGGGCATTGCCCGTGGCGCATATGAAGCATCTGTAAAATATTCTAAAGAGCGTCACCAGTTTGATCAGCCGATTGCTCATTTCCAGGGAATTGCTTTTAAGCTGGCAGATATGGCCACTAAGATTGAATGTGCCTCCTTACTGATACAACAAGCCTGCGACCTGAAAAACAAACACCTGCCGATGACCAAAGAAGCAGCCATGGCAAAATATTATTCCAGCGAAATAGCTGTAGAAAACAGCACAGAAGCGGTACAGATCTTCGGCGGCTACGGATATACAAAAGATTTTCCGGTAGAGAAATTTTACAGGGACAGTAAGCTTTGCACTATCGGAGAAGGAACGAGTGAGATACAGAAGCTGGTGATTAGTAGGGAAGTTTTGAAATAAATGTACATCTTGAAAATACAGACCGGCAACATGGAAATGTTTCCGGTTTTTTAATGCTTTTAAATCTTCCTCTATCTCCTCCCCGATATAATCCAATAGTTTTTGCTTTAAATGAAAAGTTTTCCTGTCATCGATTTCAATTTTCAAACCAACTCATCTTCAAAACAACTAATCGACAAATCAGCTAATCGACTAATCAACTAATCAGCTAATCAACCAATCAACCAATCAACTAATCAGCTAATCTACTCATCAGCGAATTGACTCATCAGCCAACTCCTCCCCGATATAATCCAATAACTTTTGTTTACCATGAAACTTTACCGCACTGGTAACAAAATGCCTTGGCAAAAACTGCCATTGTTCCTTCATAGCTTCCAGGAAATCTTTTACATTTTTACTGACTACCCTTTGCGTTTCTTTATCAGCCTTGGTAAAAATTAAACTAAAAGGCACGTCCCATTTTGTGAGGCTTTCCAAAAATGCAAGGTCTATTTTTTGCGGGCTGTGGCGGCTGTCTATCAGCACAAAAACCTGTTGCAGGTTAGTGCGTTCCTTCAGGTAATGTTCTATCATTTGCTCCCAGCGCCGGCGGCTGCTCATGCTTACTTTGGCAAAACCATAACCCGGTAAATCTACGAGAAACCATTCCTGCCATTGCTTAGACCTTGCTTCATGTTCCGGCGAAGTGCTAAATACATCAAAATGATTGATCAATTGTGTTTTACCGGGCGTGCCACTTGTTTTAGCCAGTTTATCATTTCCGCATAGCATATTGATCACGGAGGATTTGCCCACATTACTTCTGCCGATGAATGCAAACTCCGGCTTGGAAGGAGGCGGGCATTGTTCTACAGAAGGACTGCTGATGACGTATGCTGCTTTTTTGATCTCCATAAATCGTTTGTTGAATAATGTAAGGAAGACTCGTTCTGATAGTTAATTTACTGTCATTAATATCAATCTTCTTTATTGTAAAAAAGCAAATTTAACCTTAAAG
>JBBQYS010000101.1:0-11633 GCA_038208485.1 Chitinophagales bacterium | reverse complement strand
TACTGCTGCCTCCCGTAGGAGTCGGGCCCGTGTCTCAGTGCCCGTGTGACTGGTCGTGCTCTCACACCAGTTACTGATCGAAGGCTTGGTGGGCCGTTACCCCGCCAACTACCTAATCAGGCGCACGCCCATCCAAAACCGGCCGAAGCCTATGATAACAATGTGATGCCACATCATTATATTACGGTGTATTAATCCTCCTTTCGGAGGGCTATTCACCAGTTATGGGAAGGTTGCGTACGTGTTCCGCACCCGTTTGCCGGTCTCAAAGAGAGCAAGCTCTCTTCTACCCCTCGACTTGCATGTATTAAGCCTGCCGCTAGCGTTCATCCTGAGCCAGGATCAAACTCTCCATTGTAAATGAGTTGTTTGAACGTGACTAGTAATTTCAAATGAAATTTCTATCAAATTCTAATTAATATTTGTGCTAAACTTTACCTTGTTTAATATGCTACTGTTTCCAAACTTTCAAAGATCTTTAGTGCCTTTCAGACACCCCGTTTTTAATTTCGGAGTGCAAAAGTAATGCACCTTATAATATCAGCCAAATTTATTTTTAAATTCCTTTCGTTATTTATCAACAAACTTAACTTTTAAAATTTCAAGAGAACTAATCGCTTTTTTGAAGCGGGATGCAAAATTACTGCAACCATATTTAACCACCAAATTTATTTGTAGAAAATCAAAACTTTTTTTTGTCCTGGTTTCATATTGGTGGATTAAAAGAACTACCGTTTTTTCGAAGCGGGCTGCAAAATTACAGCAACTGAATTTACCAACCAAATTTATTTTTTTAATTTCTTAAAAAACTTTTTCGATTCTGGTAAAACACCTTGAAAGAACTGCCGCTTTTTTTCAGCGGGCTGCAAAGGTAATAGTATTACATTTTACAACCAAAATATTTTTAAAACTTTTTTATAAATCTTAAGATGAGTATTATTGATCGCCTGTAATAGGCGTGTGTACTTAACCAGAAGAGAAATCCTAAAAACAATCACTGAAAGAACTTGCTATTTTCGATAGCGGTCGACAAAGATAAGAGCCTTTATGATTACAAACAAATGAGTTACGTTTTTTTTTAAATAATTTATCCAATACGCTCATTTTTGATCTTATCTTTTTGACGCTATTTTCAAATAGTTTACAGGTCTGGCAGGCACTATAGCCATTTCAGATATTGAAAATGCTGATAATCGGTTCTGACATATTTATCTCAAATTGTGACGATCAATCTTCAAAAATTTATTCAAATGCTTTACACGATATAAATTATGGTATTCATTTAGTCACTTTCCAGCTTTTGTAAACCCTTTTACCCATTCTTATGATGCTAAGAATAAGAAAATATCAGTTTACAACTGAATATGAGTAATAAAGGAGATTGAAAATCACATAGACATCAACCCTAACCCATACCTTATTGCAATATTGAACGTTGAATAGCATTGCCTGGAGCTAAACAGTATTATATGTATATAGTTGCAGGATATCTGACCTGCATCAGGCATAAACCATGGCCTGGGGGGGAGAAGTCTGCAGCAGAAGCATCCTGCTTCCCCGTTATTTTTTTGAGCTGATCAAGCGTTATTTTTTGTCTTCCTACCAACAGCATAGTCCCTACTAATGCTTTAACCATACCTCTGAGAAACCTGTTGCCTGTTACTTTATATACTATACGCCCATTTAATTCTTCCGTCCAGCGGCTTTCCAAAAGGTTACAATTGAATGTAAACACCTGGCTTTTAGCTTTGGCAAAAGATTTAAAATTAGTTTGGGTGATCAGAAAGCTGGCGGCTTCATTCATAAGATCCATATCAAGAGGGAAAGGATAGTAATAGGCCTGCTCTGATATAAAAGGATTTTTTTTCTGGTAAATGGTATAATGATATTGCCTCAATTCTGCATCAAAGCGACAATGTGCATCTGCTGTGACTTCTTTAATTGAGTTTACAGCTATATCATTAGGCAGAATTGCATTCAGGTGATAAGCAAGTTTATCGGGATTATCTAACCCATCGTTATCAGAAATATCAAAATGAAAAAAATTCTGACAGGCATGCACTCCGGCATCCGTACGGGAAGAACCTGTGAGGGTAATGGGTTTCCTTAAATAGGTATGTAAGGCTTTTTCTACTTGGCCCTGGACCGTATCTGCATTTTTCTGTATCTGGAAACCACCATACTGAGTGCCTTTATAGGCTACTTCTATAAAAAATCTTCCCATCCTTAATCGTGGTTAATCAGCGCCTGAAATCTCTTGATATAGTAATCCTCTGTCAGCTCACTCTGTAAAACCGGGTATTGCTGCGGATCATGAACATATCTATAAGCCTCGTCAAAAAAATCATATTTTCCTCTCTCAGAAAGAAATAAGACACTCAGGTTTTTTATCTGCTCAGTACTGTAACATTTGTTTTTAAATAATTTCCTTGCTTCTTTAAGCATACCATCAGCATCAGCCTCCCCGGCCATCTTTTTCCTGATCTTTAAAAAATCGTCGTTTGTGGCTATAGCTTTACAATCAGAATTGAAGGAAGGGATACCTGAAGATTCTACTATAGGAGCAAGAGTAGTAGGTGGTTTTGGCGTAGAAACATTTGTGTTAACCTGAGCAGAAGCCGGTGTATTTGGATTTTGCATTTCTATGTCAAGAAATCTGCTATCAGCATTTTGGACAGGAGCGGTAGTAGTTTCTTTAGCCGGTTTAGTTTGTGCCTGCTGCTTCACCGGCTCTGCTAATACCACCTCTTTCTGTGCCGGAGCGATGGCTTCTGCTTTGATCTCCTCAGTTTTTTTATTAGATGCATAAGGAATAAATATATCGATGGTATCAAGCTTGCTATTTTCAAAACTAATGTAAGTAGCAGAGCGACCAGCTTTCTCCAACTTCGTACTAATTTTAGTAATACCATTTCGAGAAGCATCAATTGCGATTGGTTCTTCAGGAGTTTTTACAACCTCCGGCTCTGGCTTTTTAGTTTTTGTAACTTGTGCTGTTGTGGTTGAGGTAGTAGCAGGTGCAGTTGTAGATTTAGCCGGAGTTTTTAGTTCTGGCGCTCCACTTGCTTCTGCCAATACATTGATAAAACCATTATCGTTATTCGATTCTGCAACGTTTGTATTTTTATTTCCAGCCGTCAGTGTTGTCATCGTTTGCATATCAAACAAACCCCAACCTTTGCTTCCAAAATTTTTCAATGCATAACCGGCATCTCCATTTACAGTAACAGGAATATTTTCTACCGGATACTCGTTTTTAGGAAATCCAATTTCAAACTGATAGTCTCCCTTTTGCAATTTGGGAATGATAGCATAACCCGTAACGGATGAACTGTACAGTTTGCCATTGATCTTTACGTAAAATGTTTGCTTTCCATCCGCCTGTATGTACACAAAATTATTTTGTTGTGCATAACCCGCGGTATAGTAGACAATACACAATACCATTATGATGATCTGTTTCATTATGCTGATTTATTCCAATTGTTTTAGCCTGGATGAAAGCATTGTTTTAGTAAAAATACAAAATCCTTTTTCTTATTTCATTAACCTGGTAGAAACTTATACTGCTAAGAACTTGCAAATTTCAGTCCTATTCTGGATTATTGATATCTAGGTAAACTTACCATGTCTACAGCTCAAAGACCATTTATCAATTATTAACCTTTATATATATGTTTAGAAGTTACATTTGCTTCAAAAAAAATTAGAAAAAATGAAAAGAATCCTGATGCTGCTTATGCTGGCCCTACCATTTTATGCGTTGGCTCAGTTTGGGCAAGAACCTGAAGACAGTTCCTGGAAAGAAATTTATCGCGGATCATATCCAAGGATAAACGACCTGGTACATACCAAACTGGATGTAATTTTTGATTATGACAAAAGCCAGATGAAAGGAAAAGAGTGGCTTACCCTTACGCCTCATTTTTATGCTACAGATACCGTGCTGCTGGATGCAAAGGGAATGGATATAAAAGAAGTTTCCATCATAAATGGTACCAGCAAAAAAGCCTTGAAATACACTTATGACAACAAACAGCTGAATATAAAGCTGGACAGGGTTTACCGCAGGGGAGAAAAATATACCCTATACTTTGATTACATAAGCAAGCCGGAAGAACTTAATGCAGAAGGAAGTGCTGCCATTACAGATGCTAAAGGATTGTATTTCATCAACCCAAAAGGCGAAGTAAAAAATAAACCTACACAGATCTGGACCCAGGGAGAAACTGAAGCCAATAGCGCATGGATGGTTACGATAGACAAACCAAACCAGAAGACTACAGAAGAGATAGCCATGACCGTGCCTGCAAAATATGTAACATTGAGTAATGGTATAAAAACAAGTGAAAAGAAAAATGCTGATGGTACCAGGACAGATTACTGGAAAATGGACCTGCCACATGCGCCATACCTATTCTTCATGGGTGTTGGTGATTTTACTGTTACCAAAGACGTTCCTTTTAAAGGCAAAGAAGTAACCTATTATACAGAGCCTACTCAAGCCAAATATGCTAAAGCTGTTTTTGGCAATACGCCCGAAATGATCAAATTTTTTTCGGAAAAACTTGGTGTAGATTTTCCATGGCAGAAATATGCGCAGATGGTAGGAAGAGATTATGTTAGTGGAGCCATGGAAAACACTACCGCTACCCTACACCAGGAAAGTGCTTACCAAAATTTCAGGGAGTTAACTGATGGAAACCGTTGGGAAGAAACAATTGCGCATGAATTATTTCACCAATGGTTTGGAGACCTGGTAACTGCAGAGAGCTGGAGTAACCTTACGGTAAATGAAAGCTTTGCTAACTACAGTGAATACCTCTGGGATGAATACAAATACGGAAAAGATTATGCAGATGCACATAACTATGAGGACATGCAAGGCTACCTGAACAGCAATAGCGATAAGAAAAACCTGGTAAGATTCCATTACTCTAATAAGGAAGACATGTTTGATGCGGTTAGTTACAACAAAGGTGGACGCATTTTACACATGCTTAGAAATTATGTAGGAGACGATGCATTTTTTGCTTCGCTAAACAACTACCTGACCACAAATAAATTTAAAGCTGGAGAAGCAGGTCAGCTGCGCCTGGCTTTTGAAGAAGTGACAGGAAAAGACATGAATTGGTTCTGGAATCAATGGTATTATGGACATGGACAACCAACATTGGACATTAGTTACAATTATAATATCCCCGGCATTCCAAACACTTCAGAGGTGATAGTAAAACAAACACAAGGTGCAGACAATCTTTTTAAAGTCCCTTTGGCTATAGACGTTTATAACAATGGAAAAGCTGACAGGTACAATGTTTGGATTCAAAATGCTGCAGATACATTTTACTTTAAAACACCTGTACAACCTGAGCTGATCAATGTAGATGCAGACAAGATTTTACTAGCCAGGAAAACTGATAATAAGAGTGAGGCAAACTACATAGCTCAGTATAAATATGCAAAGAATTATATGGACAGGTTAGAAGCGTTAAGCTTTTTTGCGAAAAAGAATATGCCGGAGATTGCAAAAGGACTTAATGATAAAGCAGCAGACCTTAGGATTTACAGCATCAATAAAATAAGTGCAATGCCATATAAAACAGATGCAGTAGTGTTGGAAGTTGCAGAAAAAATGGCCCGCTACGATACTGATAAAAAAGCAAAAGCAGCAGCTATTAATTTCCTGGTGAAGAACGGTGATAAAAAATACCTGCCGATCTTCCAAGCAGCAGTAAATGATTCTTCTTATACTGTAGCAGGAGCAGCATTGAATGGCATTATTGCTTTAGATGATGCGAATGCATATACTACTGCTAAAAAATATGCAAATGATGCAAAAGGAGATCTTGGTAATGCTATAGCAGACCTTCTGATAAAAAAGGGAAGTGAAGATGATTTTGATACAATAGCTGCCAATTTCAAAGATGCTCCACTTTCCCAGGAAAAGATTATGGGCGTTTCAAAATTTGCTAATTATGTTTCTACCTTAAATAATACAGATAAAGTAAAAACAGGAATTGATTACATTATCGACTTACGTAACAGCATTCCAGAGCAATATCGCCAATATGTTGACCCTGTATTTAGCGGATCGCTTAATAAAATTGGAAAAGCAAAAGGAGCAGAAGTTCAGGGATATATAGATGCCCGTTTTAAATAAATCACTCTAACTCTTTAGTAAAAAAGCTGCCCTCACCGGCAGCTTTTTTTTAAACGTTATTTTGCTTCCAACATTCCTATTACTCAATGTAGATGATCCAATAAATTTTTCCTACCCGAATATATATAGAGTAAATACATTCACAAATAATTGAGGTATTTGACAAGAATTTTCTATTCCAGGTTAATTGGTATGGTTTTTATAATGCCTAAGCAATCAATTATCAACTCTTAAAACGGCTATCAAATAAATAGCTTTTTTTACATAATTAAATATCCTTAAATGAAGAATTTGCTTTTCATAGCTACACTATTGTTATTAATAAGTTCATGCAAACCCGATGGGAAAAACAAATCGGAGAACGATGATAACGGAGAAACTGGTAAAAAAGTAACAGATAGAAACCTGGAAATTACCACTGCTAACTCTTACAATGATTTGTTCCTTGATAGCAATGCAGTTGCGGCTTACCTGGATACCATGGCAGGAAACGATAAACAGAAAAGAAGATTTTTGAGTTTTTATAACGCCCGTAACTATCAATATGCCTGGTTTGCTTCTGATGGACTTACTGAGCAGGCAAGGGGATTTTACAACTTATACCTTTTTGATTCACGGCATAAATCTGATAGCTTACCAAGAGATCAGCAACTAAAAGAAAAAATGGACAGATTATTTGCTGAGGAAGACTTGAAGGTATCTGAGGCTGACAAATCTTTTGTACAAACAGAACTTCGCCTCACCCGTTTATTTATAGATCATGGGTTAGAAATGTATGAGAAAGGATATGTAAAGCGAAAAGAAATGGAAAGGTTCATACCCTCAAAAAAGGCTGAGCATATTTACCTGGCAGATTCTCTGATTAATAAAAAACATAAAGACAATAAATATTTTGATGACATAAGTGAGCCTTACAGAAAGCTAAAAGAGGCGTTGGTTACATATGTTCAGGTAGCTAAATCAGGCGGGTGGCCATTAATTAATTTTACAGAAAAAGAACTCAAACCGGGTGTAAACAAACCAGTAATAGTTCAATTGAAAAAAAGGCTTTACCTCAGCGGAGATATGGCATTAGATACATTACCAACCTATGACTTGGCTTTGGAAAATGGCGTAAAGAATTTTCAAACCCGGTATGGTTATACGCCTACCGGCAAAGTTTCTCAGCAGCTTTTAAAAGATATTAATATACCTGTAAATGATAAAATAGAACAACTTTTGGTAAATCTGGACAGAATGCGCTGGATGCCTACTTTGCCCGAAGGGAAAATGATCCTGGTAAATATCCCGGAGTTTAAATTACACATAAGGGACGGGGAGAAAAAAGTAATGGATATGAATGTCGTAGTTGGAAAAGAAGGACATACCACCATGATGTTTACTGATGAATTGACGAACATAGTTTTCAGCCCGTATTGGAATATCCCTGAGAGTATTGTAAAAGAAGAGATCATGCCTAAGATGGCCGCAAACCCAAACTATCTTTCAAAACAAAATATGGAGATAGTGAGCAATGGCAGTGTCCCTGTCATCAGGCAGTTGCCTGGTGAGGACAATTCACTTGGAAAAGTAAAATTCCTCTTTCCTAATAGTTTTAATATTTATTTTCATGATACGCCTGCCAAATCATTATTTGAAAAGGAAAAGCGGGCCTACAGTCATGGCTGCATCAGACTAGCCGAGCCTAAAAAACTGGCAGAATATTTACTGCAGGATCAGCCGGAATGGAACACTGTAAGCATTGATAGTGCAATGAACCAGGACCATGAAAAAAATGTAAAACTTAAAAAAGCAATTCCTGTTTTTATTACTTATTATACCGCCTGGGTAGATGAAAACGGCAGGCTAAACTTCAGAGATGACATTTATGGTCATGATAAATCTATTAAGGAAAAGATGTTTGTGAAGAATTAGGAAGATTTTTTTTAACCTAAATACTTAGCAACAATTGGAATCCTCCTGCCCACTCCAAATGCTTTTGGAGAAATGCGTATAATTGGACAGAACTGATTTCTTTTGTATTCATTCATGTTCACCATTTTCAGGATTCTGTCCACAAGAGCCGGTTCAAAACCTGCAGCTTTTATTTCATCAGGTCCCTTGCTGTGTTCTATGTATTGGTAAAGAATCTTATCCAGTATTTCGTATTCCGGCAGGCTATCGCTGTCCTTTTGGTCAGGCCTTAGTTCGGCACTTGGTGGCTTGGTAATAATGTTTCCAGGGATGATCTCCTTCTCCCTGTTTATATATTTAGCCAATGCATACACCTGGAGTTTATAGCAATCGCCCAATACTCCTATTCCACCGGCCATATCACCATAAAGAGTGCCGTAGCCGGTTGCCAGTTCGCTTTTGTTGGAAGTATTCAGCAGTATGTAATTAAACTTATTGGCAATAGCCATCAGCAAATTTCCCCTGCTGCGGCTTTGTATATTTTCTTCAGCAACATTAAAAGGCAGGTCTTTAAAAACAGGTTTCAGTGTAGTGAGAAATGTCTCATAAATATTTTTAATCGCAAGTATCTCATAAGGATTTCCCAGGTTCTTGCTGAGCTGTTCTGCATCTGCTACAGAGTGCCCGCTGCTGTATGGAGAAGGCATCAACACTGCCATTACATTTTCTGCACCAAGTGCAGCCGATGCAAGGGCGAGTGTAACCGCACTATCTATTCCACCGCTGCTGCCAAGTATGGCTTTTTTAAATGCAAGCTTTTGAAAATAATCCCTGATACCAAGCAGCAATGCCTGGTACACTTCATCAATGTTCAGGTTTTCATCGAGCAACAAAGGATTGAGCTCTACATCTGGAAGCTCCGCAGCAGTAGATAAATATTTTGTATCAAAATAGCCATCATCTTTTAAAATAAATCCCTGCAGGTCTTCTTCAAAACTTTTCATTTCTGCCACAAGGTTGGCATCTTTATCAAAAACTACAGATGCGCCATCAAAGATCACCTCGGTCTGGCTGCCAATTCCATTGCAATACAGCATGGGTAATTTGTATTGAACTACGTTTGCTTTTACAATATACTTTCTGTCTTCATTATGCGTATAATCAAATGGTGAAGCGGATATATTGATCATTACATCAGGCGATTGGGTAATGAGTTTATCCATCGGGCAAATATTATACAGCGGATTTATGCCAAGGTTCCAGATATCTTCACAGATGGTAACTGCAATTTTTTTTCCCATAAAATGCACCACATTCCATTCGTTGGCCGGTTCAAAATAACGGTCTTCATCAAACACATCATAAGTAGGCAGGCAGGTTTTGTAGATAACCTGTTTTATTTGTTGATCTTCTAAAAAGTAAGCTGCGTTGTATAGGTCTTTTGCATTAGGCTCATCGTTGATTGCCGGAGCTCCAATCAGTACCGCAATACCATCTGCATGCTTCCTGATTTCATCAACAGCATCAAGGCTTTTCTGCACAAAATCTTTGAAATATAAAAAGTCTCTCGGGGGATAACCGCAGACACAGAGCTCGCTAAATACAACAAGATCGCCGTCATTTGCTTTGGCTTCTTCAATAGCCGCAATAATCTTAGTTGTATTCTGTTCAAAATTGCCAATGTGGTAATTCTGTTGTGCGAGAAATATTTTCAATGTTATGGTTGTTTATTTTCTTTTGCAAATGTACAGGTAGGGAAATTAAATTCTTTGGGGATTATGTAGCTTTTGCGAGAGTCAATAAAAAGTTCAATATTGAGCTGTTAGCCCAAGCCTCCGCTATAGAGGGATAAATATCGAAGGCAAACCCTTCTAAAACAAATTAGAAAGATTGGCAATCGTTTTCTACAAATATAATTTACACAACCGGCTTCGACAGGCTCAGCCTGACGGTTAAATAAACACATGATCATTTTCTCATTTTACCCTACTGAATCTCCTCCCTTAACGCCTTTTAAACAATATCATTTTTACCTTCGCCGATAAACACAACAAATATGTTTAAATTTTTCTGCATCCTTTTTATTTCAGGATGCCTTATATCCTCCTGCGGCAACAACAATGCACCCGACGTAAGCGATTTAAAAATAGACCTGAATGTAAAACGCTTTGAGCAGGATCTTTTTTCTGCAGATACAAATAATATTTTAGCAGCTGCAGACCAGTTACAGGCAAAATATAAAGGTTTTGGAGAGAATTTTTTTATCCGCATTCTAAATGCTGATCCAACCTGGCAGGGAGATACATTAAAAAACTACATCAATGGATTTGTTTCTGCCTACCGCCCTGTGTTTGACTCCAGCCAAAAATTATTCAACGACTTTGACCCATATTTCTCAGAAATAAAAAAAGGATTGCAGTATGTACATCACTATTTCCCAACTTATAAATTACCAGCCAATGTCATCACTTACATAGGCCCGTTTGATGGCTATGGAGATTTGCTGGATGACAATGCAATCGTTGTTGGGCTCCATCATCATCTCGGTGAAAATTTCTCTGCTTACAAAACCAGCCTGGTGCAAGAAACATACCCGGATTATATCAGCCGGAGGTTTACACCTGAGTATATTTCGATCAATGCGATGAAAAATATTTACCAGGATATGTTTCCCGAAACTAACAACACCTACAGCCTGGTGGAACAAATGGTGGAGCAGGGAAAAATGGTTTTTGCTTTAGAGAAACTTTTACCTGGAAAAGAAAAATACCTGCTGATAGGCTACACAGAAAAACAATTAAAAGATGCTTATGACAGGGAGAATGTGATCTGGGATTTCTTTCTGCAAAACAACCTGTTGCAAAACACCGATTACAACCTGGTAAAAAATTATATCGGAGACTCCCCAAAAACCCAGGAATTGGGAGAAGCAGCTCCGGGTAATATTGGAACTTTCAGCGGACTGCAGATTGTAAAAAAATATATGGCAGATCATAAAGAAGTAAGTCTTCAACAACTTTTAAAGTTGCCGCCGGGGAAGATCTATGCAGAAGCTAAATACAAACCCTGATTTAATCTCTCTGCCGGCTATCAATGATGATGGTCAACGGCCCATCATTTGCCAGGGATACCAGCATGTCGGCACCAAACCTGCCTGTTGCTATTTTTTTTCCAAAATTCTTTTCCAGGGTTTTTATAAATTTATTGTACATGCTTTCTGCTATTGCAGCAGGGGATGCCTTCATATAACTTAGCCTGTTTCCTTTTTTTGTAGAGGCATGAAGGGTAAATTGGCTTACTACAAGAATATCTCCTCCGACTTCGATGATACTCAGGTTTGGCAGTTTATCTGCATCATCAAAAATTCTTAATCCCACAATTTTTTTACAAAGCCAATCAATATCCTCCTGATCATCGGCTGCCTCTGTGCCCATAAGTATCAGCATACCATTTTGTATAGATGAAACTATTTCCTCTCCTACTTGCACTGAAGCATTTCTAACTCTTTGTATGACTATTTTCATTATTGTATTTTTTGTGCTTGCAAAAGAATAAATATAAGAAAGTAAGTAGGGTT
>JBBQYS010000100.1:0-11927 GCA_038208485.1 Chitinophagales bacterium | reverse complement strand
GTAACCTCACCTTTTACCTCTACTTTATTTGTAACACCTTGTTTAATCAGATCAACTTTTACAATATCGCCATCCTGTAATAGAAAATCTTCCCCCTTAATATTAATGATTGCATTTGCATTTAAGTCAATAAGCTGTTGCTGTTCATTATTTGTACGGATGATCTTCATATTGCTGGCCAAGGCTTCAGGTGTAAGGCCCCCACTGAAATATAGAAGTGCTTTAATACCTTCATCTTCTTTTAACTGATAATACATTGGCCGCTTAAATTGGCCGGTAGCAAGAACTTTTTTCTGTACAACTCCTACAATAATAAAATCACCGTTCTCCAGGTATTGTTTTTTACCATAATAACCTGTATTCAGATAGCGGTATACATCAATATTATCAATGATAACGCCATTTCTGCGTATAGTTATATTCCTAAGGTCTGCAAATTGAGATACACCACCAGCTTTAGCTACCACATTAAATGCATTACTGAAAGCAGATACAGTAACCGGGCCCGGCCTGTTTACTTCACCGACAACATTTACATTTATACTACGAGGCTGACCCAACGTAACAGAAATATTTGTACCGGGTGGAACAACATTTCTAAACCTGGAATCAACAATCTTCCTAACATTTTCAAAAGTAAGACCTGCAACATTTATTTTACCCATTCCTGAAGGGAAAATAGAGCCATCCCTTGCCACCACGTAATCCTGCTGGTAATCTGCGCCGCCCCATAGTGCCACTACGATATAATCTCCCACACCAATGGGGTAATCCAAAGGAGGCGTGCTCAATGCATCAAGATTTGTAGAAGCTGCGTAAGAAAAAGCATCTTCACCATAAGTTTTATTGGGACGATATCCTTTAAGGACAGATTCGTCTCTTCCCAAAGAATCTTTTTCAATATTTTTATTTGTCATGAATTCTGCAGAACGATCTTTTCCATCACTATTCTTATCACTCAAGAGGGAAGACAGTTGGGTAGGAGTCAGCGTTTTAGGATCGACGCTATTGGGTGAAACCGGAACTGGCTGCTGGCCTGTAGGTGGCTGTCCATAGCTGATCAAAAAGACCAGGGAAAAAGACAAACTCATGAAAAAACGGGGAAAGAATCCACCAAAACCTTTACACATTACAATCAGGTGTTAGTTTTAAAAAATTATCGGCAAATATAGGGGAATTATTATCGGTGCTATTACAGGAGATTGTTGAAATCTTGCCAAACTTCATTCACTATCACATCCGCAGGCTGTATTTTATCTATCAAGGCAGCTACCTGGCCAATTTCCAGCTCGCCTTGCTCCATATCACCTTCAAACATTCCTTTTTTGGCTCTTGCCCTTCCTAGTAACTCTATAAGCACCTCATTTGTGGCTCCGGAAATTTCTGCTGCTTCTACTAATTTATAAAAATCATTGCGTATAAGTCTTACCGGGGTAATCCTTTTTAAAGTCAAAACGGTATCTCCTTCTCCCGATTGAACCACTTTATTTTTAAAATTCAGATGACTGCTGGCTTCCGGGGTAGCTACGAATCGGCTACCTATCTGCACCCCATCAGCACCTAACACCATTGCTGCCAGCATTTGCGTTCCTGTGGCTATTCCTCCTGCTGCTATTACGGGAATTTGAACCGCTTTTTTCACCAATGGGATCAGCACAAAGCTGGTTGTTTCTTCTCTCCCGTTATGTCCGCCAGCTTCAAATCCTTCAGCCACAACTGCATCCACCCCGGCATCCTCAGCCTTCCTTGCAAATACACTGCTGCTGACAACATGCACTACGGTAATTCCGTTTTCTTTTAATAAAGAAGTAAATTTTTTTGGACTCCCGGCACTTGTGAAAACTATTGGAACCTGGTGCTTTATAATAGTGGAAATGTGTTTATCAATATCAGGGTAAAGCAATGGCACATTTACTGCAAATGGTTTGGTGGTAGCAGCTTTACATTTTATAATATGTTCTTCCAGTACTTCAGGGTACATACTTCCGCTGCCAATAGTACCCAATCCTCCTGCATTGCTAACTGCAGATGCCAGCCTCCATCCACTGGCCCAAACCATACCAGCCTGTATAATTGGTTTCTCTATAGAAAAAAGCTGAGTTATTTTTTTGGAAATAAGCAATTTGATAATTTTCTTTTCTGATTATTTAAACCCGCCACTCAGATCAATGGCAGTATTGTCGCCAATATTGAGGTTTCTGCTCACACCTTTTACTTCGGCATCGCTTCCTATAAGTGAATTGCTCAGCACTATCTCATGCAGGTTGGTGTAAGCCCCAACTATTGTATTCTTTACGATTGCATTATTTATTTGGGTATGTTCTCCAATAGCCACATTCGGACCTATTACAGAATTTTTTATTACACAGCCTTTATCGATAAAAACCGGGGGAATGATAACTGTATTATGAAATTGGTTATCTACAGTGGTATTGCCACCAAATTTTTTTAGCAAGGTTGCATTTGACTCAAGCAGGGTTTCCTTCTTGCCGCAGTCAAACCAATTTTTTACTTTGAAAGCATTGAATTTTGCACCTTGCACGATCATGCACTGAATGGCATCAGTAAGACTGAAGGATTCATTTATCCCTGTTTTGGATTCCTGTACTTTATGAAGACAAGCGAACAATACCTTAGTTTCCTTTATTTTATAAACACCTACTAAAGCCATGTTACTTTTAGGTATAGCCGGTTTCTCTACTACTCTTTCAATGGATATATTATCATCTGCCAGTTCGGCTACGCCAAAATATTGTGGCTCATCTACTTTTTTGATACCCAGCATGGAGTGTTCAGCATCCAATACTTCTTTAATATCAAATTCAGCAATCGTATCTCCAAGAACAATAATTACTTCATCAGATCCTACAATTTCTTCTGTAATTTCTATTGCATGCCCCGTTCCCAGGCGTTCATTTTGGGTCACAAAATGACAAGTCAACTCACTATAATTTGCAGTAACATAATCCTGGATTTTTTCTCCCAGGTAACCCACTATAAAGATAAATTCCTGTACACCACCTTCTCTAAGTTGATCGATGATAATACTAAGTATAGTTTTTCCTGCCAGGGGAATAAGGGCTTTGGGTTGTGTATATGTATGTGGTCTTAACTTGGTACCTGCTCCGGCCACTGGTATAATAGCTTTCATAAAAATTTTCCCAGTTAGGGTAAGTATAGTAGTAGTTTTTTTTAAACTAAGTTGTATTCAATACTCAATTTAAGTTGGTGAAAGTAACACAAAATAGACAAATAAGTCTGACGCCGGTATGAATGTAGCCTACTCAGTTAGCGAATGACTTACAATCAATATTTAGCGGGCCTCAATTTAATAAAAGCAGGCTTATCTTTGCACCAAATTTTTTAAACAGAATTATGCAAAGAGATAAAAAAATATTTGATCTTATAGAACTGGAGCTGGAACGTCAGCAAAATGGAATTGAACTTATTGCCAGCGAAAACTTTGCAAGTCTGCAGGTTCAGGAAGCCATGGGTACCTGCCTTACCAATAAATATGCAGAAGGTTACCCAGGCAAAAGATATTATGGCGGTTGCGAAATAGTGGACCAGGTAGAACAATTGGCTATAGACAGAATAAAAGAAGTCTTTAATTGTGCTTATGCCAATGTACAACCCCATAGCGGTGCACAGGCAAATGCTGCAGTACTGTTGGCATTGCTTCAGCCCGGCGATGCTATCCTGGGTCTGGACCTGAGCATGGGTGGTCACCTTACTCATGGGTCTCCGGTAAACTTTTCTGGTAAATTATATAATGGTCACTTTTATACAGTAAAAAAAGACACCGGGCTCATAGACTATGAAATGCTGGAAGAAAAAGCAAGATCAGTAAAACCGAAGCTGATCATCTGCGGAGCATCTGCTTACAGTCGAGATATAGATTATGCCCGGATAAGAAAAGTTGCTGATGAAATTGGCGCATTTGTTCTCTGTGATATGGCACATCCTGCCGGCCTTATTGCCAAAGGCTTGCTCAGTTCTCCTTTCCCACATTGCCATGTGGTAACAAGTACTACACATAAAACATTAAGGGGTCCACGAGGTGGAATTATATTGATGAAAGAAGATTTTGAAAACCCTTTCGGGTTGAAAGACATGAAGGGGAATTTGCGTATGATGAGCAACCTGCTGGATATGGCAGTTTTTCCCGGAACTCAAGGCGGGCCACTGGAGCATGTTATAGCAGCTAAAGCAATAGCTTTTGGAGAAATACTTACTGAAGAATTTACTACTTACATACAACAAGTGCAGAAAAATGCACAGGCAATGGCCAAAGCATTTGTTGCAAAAGGTTATGATCTTATCAGCGGTGGTACAGACAATCATTTAATGCTTATAGACCTGCGCAACAAAAATATAACAGGCAAGAAAGCGCAGGAAACACTAGACAAAGCGCATATTACTTTAAACAAAAATGCCGTGCCTTATGACGATAAAAGTCCGTTTGTCACAAGTGGGATAAGGGTGGGTGTAGCAGCTGTAACCACAAGAGGTATGAAAGAGCAACATGTAGAAGCTGTTGTAGAAATGATAGATAAGGTGCTGATGAATATTGATGATGAAAATACCATTAATAGTGTAAAAGCTGAAGTGCATGAGTACATGAAACAATTTCCGCTATACCCTTCGGCAAATAACTAATTTTAAAAGAAACCCTTAATAAAAAAATATGCTTCAAAGAATACAATCCATCTGGCTATTGCTTGCAGGTGTTTGCGCATTTGCTTCACTGAAAATGCCTTATTACATTGGAACAAATGCAGACCTTATCCCCTCATATGAGCTGAAAGGAACAGAAAATTTATATACCATGGCACTCACCCTTGCCATCGGCATTTTAGCATTAGTGTGCATCTTCTTGTATAAAAACAGGAAACTACAACTTAGGCTCACCGTTCTGGGAATCTTTATGGAGGCGGGCCTGATAGCTTTGTATTATAGCTATACATCCAAATTTGGTGAAGGTACTTATGCGCTTACGGCATTACTCCAGGTTTGCGTAGTCTTCTTCCTTTTTCTTGCAGCCAAAGGAATTAATAATGACAGCAAGATCATCAAAGAAAGTAACAGGCTGAGGTAAGTTAATTCAGAATTTAGGATTTTTTTTCATTACACAATATACTCACTGGCATGAAGAAGATTACCGTTCTAATTATTTGCAACCTGATCATATTTATCGCTACAGCAGGTACAACCCTGCATAATCCTGTTCCTAAATTAGTTAATGCGAATACTATTATTATTCCATTGCCTAATGGAAACGCTATTTCACTAAATAAATTATCAAGAATTAGCAGATCAGATCTTGAGGAGCAATGTGGAAATAAAATTAATTTTCTCCAGAGAATTGCTTGTAAAAAAACCCAGAGCATATTAAAACATTCCATCTCTGAAGATGGAAGTATTACCAATGAAAAATTGAACAAAGCTTTTACTGATGAAAATTATCCCTTTCATGGTGGTGGTTTTGCCCTGGGGGTTTTTCTGGGCATCATCGGAGTTTTCATAGCATACTTTATTAATGATGATAAAAAAAAGGCAAGATTCAAATGGGCTAATATCGGCTTCCTGGTTCATCTCCTAATTATCCTTATTATAATAGGTGCCATATTAGCTTCAGTTAATTATGGTTAGTTTTTTCAATAATCGGGTATGAAATTATTACTTCCCTTAATTCTTTTTATTACAAATTTGCAAATTACAAACGCTCAAATAAATAATAGGCATTATCCTGTTTATCATGGTGATGATCTTGGGCTTACCTATTCACCAAATCATTCATCTTTTCGACTATGGAGTCCTAGAGCTGAGGCGGTAGAACTACTGTTGTATAAACATCCTACAGAAGGAAGATCGTACTTCATCGTAAGCCTTGTTCAATCTGATTCAGGAACTTGGTATAAACAAATGCCGGGAGATTTGCAGGGCGTTTATTATACTTTTAGCGCTAAAATAAACGGGAAATGGAGTGATGCAGTTCCCGACCCTTATGCAAAGGCAGCAGGGACTAACGGTCTGAGAGCTATGGTAACTGACCTGAAACTAACTGATCCCCACGATTGGAAAAAAGATAAAAGCCCTGATTTTTCCCGGAATAACCTGGCTACAGATGCAGTGATTTATGAATTGCAAATAAGGGATGCCAGCATTGATGAAAATTCAGGCATACAACACAAAGGAAAATACCTGGGACTTGCAGAACAAAACACTTCTTTCAACGGAGTAAGTACAGGACTAGCTCATCTTAAAGAACTCGGCGTTACACATATTCACCTCTTACCATTTTTTGATTTCAATTCTATTGATGAATCGAAACCAGAAAAGCCACAATATAATTGGGGGTACGATCCACAGAACTATAACATTCCTGAAGGCTCTTTCAGCACAAACCCCTCTGATGGAATTACAAGAATAAAAGAACTGAAAACCATGATTGCCGCCATGCACAAAGCCGGGCTGCGGGTGGTAATGGACGTAGTGTATAATCATGTGAGCCAGGTCAGACAATCTAATTTTGAACAACTGGTGCCTGGGTATTATTTCAGGCAGAAAGCAGACGGTAGTTTTTCCGATGCATCGGCTTGTGGAAATGAAACAGCGAGTGAACGGCCTATGATGAGAAAGTTCATGATAGAAAGTTTATTGTATTGGGTAAAAGAATATCATATGGACGGATTTCGTTTTGACCTCATGGGAATACATGATATAGAAACGATGAATCAAATATCCAAGGCATTGCATGAGGTAAAACCTGATATTCTCTTATATGGTGAAGGCTGGGCAGGTGGTGATTCTCCATTACCGGAAAGTCTGCGTGCTGTAAAAAAGAACGATGCCTACCTCGATCGCATAGCAGTATTCAGCGATGATATAAGAGACGGGATTAAAGGGAGCGTATTTAAAGAAAATGAAAATGGTTTTGTTAGTGGAAATGCAGCAAAAACTATTTCGGTAAAATTTGGAATTGTTGCAGCCTGCCAACACCCACAGATAGATTATAGCAAAGTAAATTATTCAACAGAAGCATATAGTCCTACTCCTGCACAGACAATCAATTACTGTGAATGCCATGATAATAATACACTTTGGGATAAATTAAAAAACTCTAATCCAACTTCGTCAGAAGAAGAATTAAAGAAAATGCACAAGCTGGCAACTACTATTGTTCTAAGCAGCCAGGGCATTCCATTTCTGCATGCAGGCACAGAATTCTATCGCACAAAACAAGGTGTTGAGAACTCATACAACAAACCTGACAGCATTAATAAACTGGACTGGAAACAAAAAGTCGCTCATAAAGAAATGGTTGATTACACCACTCAACTAATCACCATGCGAAAGGATCATCCGGGGTTCAGAATGCGCCGGGCTACTGATATAGCAGATAATATTGTATTTGATAATTCGGCATTAAACGGAACAATTGTTTATACCATAAATGCCGGCGCTGTAGGTGATAGTTGGAAAAAAATATGGGTATGCCTGAATGGAACTTCTACAGATATCAATATGCTCCTACCCTGGGGAAACTGGATGCCTGCTATCGAAGCTTTTGGCAATAAAAAAATTAGTGATCAGGTAAATGTGGGAAGGTATGCTGCTTTAATATTGTACCAGAAATAATTTTAAACAATCAAATTTGTGTCTTTCAGTTTTCACCTTTTCTCAAAATTTATTATAGAAGAATAAATTTTCAATAAGAATTCGTTTATGTAATTTTTGTATATGTTTATGGTGTTTGTTAATTTTAATTGCTCATATCTAAAGCTACGATAAAAGCTTTCGTTCAATCAGCCTAAAAGGCTTTTCAAAAGATTTGCAATCCCTTTAATCAATTTCAAGAATTGATGCATTTCAATACTATAGAACTGTTTTATCCGAATCCTTCGGGTCCTAATGTTTATAATATTAATTTTTTATTTTTGGTGACGACCCCGAAAGTTCGAATGTAAAAGGATCAGTTTATAAAACCTATTATTGCTTCTTAATTCCAACCATTTCTAACATTTCAATTAGCACATTCGACCCCTTCAGGGTCGTGATTTATATATCTATTTTCCCATCAATAAATATTTGATCCCTTCAGGATCGTTATAATTGACCAAAATGGTATTTATACTTTAACCGATCATATCTAGTTAAAAATATTTGAATGCTTCAACGCCCACTGGCTGCAGGAACAGCATCAACTAAAGCTAATCAATGCAAATAAGCTGACGGCCTCAACCCTTCCCTATAACCCAATGTTTAACAAACTGCTGCCAATTTAAATGTGCGTTTCGGACTATCTTCATTCTTTAAATTTTAGTGCTGTATGATGCAAAAAAGCAGGCAATTTTTCCCGGTTTTATTCTTATGTATTTCAGGTTTATTTGTGCAGATGAAGGCAAAAGCGCAATGGTACAATCCTGACAAGGTGAACAAAAAAGCTGTAGTATTTTATGATGAAGCCTATAAAAATGCTGTGGCCGGAAATTATCCTCAAGCCCTTGAGGGTCTGGGTAAAGCCCTGGCTGCCGATCCTAAATATGTAGACGTTTATCTTTCCCGTGCCGGCATATATGCAGAAATGCACGATTATCAAAAATCGGTTGCAGATTATGACAAAGGTTTTCAGATGGATAATGATTACGCAAAAACTTATTTGTTGCCCTACTCTATTTCTCTTGCGGGCACAGGGCAATGGGAAAAAGCACTGGATGCAGTAAACAAATTTTTAGAAAAACCAACCCTCAATATACAAAGCAGGAAAGCAGGAGAATATCGGAAATCGGTATATGAATTTGCAATAGAATATGCTAAAGAACATGGAACTGCGAGTTATGTGTTTAACCGCCGAAATATGGGAGACAGTATTAACAGCAAGGCTTTAGAATATTTTCCCTCTCTTACAATAGATGGCAAAAAAATGATTTTTACCCGGAGAGAAAAAAATGATGAGGACTTTTATGAATCTGAATATGACGGTAAAGCCTGGAGTGCAGCAAAACCAGTGAGTGGCCGAATCAATACAAATTTTAATGAAGGAGCACAGAATATTTCGCAGGATGGAAACTGGCTGATCTTTACCGGGTGCAATTATCCTGAAGGGGCGGGAAGTTGCGATTTGTATATAGCATTTAGAACCAAATCAGGCAATTGGACAGAGCCAGAAAACCTCGGTCCAGCGATCAATAGTGAAGCCTGGGAATCAAGCCCATCTCTTTCTCCCGACAAGCGGGATCTATATTTTAGCAGTAATCGCCCCGGTGGTTATGGCGGCAAAGATATTTGGGTGACGCATAGAAATATACAGGGCCAGTGGAGCAGGCCACAAAATCTGGGACCAACTGTAAATACCAGTGGTGATGAGGGTTGTCCGTTTATACATGCAGATAACGAATCTTTGTATTTTAATAGCGATGGGCATCAGGGATACGGCACAACCGATCTTTTCATCGTGAAAAAACAGGGAGATACAGCCTGGGGTAAACCCTTAAATTTAGGGTATCCAATCAATACCATAGATGACGAAGGCTCTTTAATAGTAAGCTCAGATGGAAAGACCGGATATTATGCCAGTGATGGCATAGATACAAAAGGCGGGCTCGATCTCTATAGTTTTACCTTACCAGAAAAAGTGCAGGCATTGAAAACTTTTTGGGTAAAAGGACAGGTGTTTGATACCAGAACAAAGGCAGGACTTCCTTCCTCAGTAGAGCTGAAAAATGTGGCTACCGGTACTGTGGTAAGCCGCTTGCAGACTGATGAAGAGGGCAATTATCTCGTAACGCTGCCTGCCGGAAAAGATTACGCCTTTAATGTGAACCGAAAAGGATATTTATTCTATTCCGATAATTTTTCAATGACGGGCATTGTATCGGATTCGCCGCTGGTGGTAAATATTCCTTTGCAGCCATTAGAGAAAGGGGCGAAAATAGTACTGAAAAATATTTTCTTTGATGTGAACCAGGCGAAGCTGAAAAATGAATCCATGGCAGAACTGGATAATGTAGTGAACCTGATGAATGAAAATCCTGCTTTAAAAATTATCATCAGTGGCTACACCGATAATGTGGGCAAGCCTGTAGATAATATGGCCCTGAGTATAAATCGTGCTAAAGCAGTGAATACTTACCTGCAAAACAAAGGTATAGACCCAAAAAGGCTTACTGCCAAAGGTTTTGGAGAAACTAATCCGATAGCTGCTAACGACACGGAGACAGGAAGAGCAAGTAACAGAAGAACGGAACTCAGTATTGAATAAGTTTTTTCTTGTGGAAATTTTCTCAAAAACCGGGAGACTTTTAATTTTTTATTTTGAGGTCTTACAGACCTTTACTTAAAGAATGGTAAATTTTGCAGTGATCTCTTTGCCAAAAAATAAAGAAGCATGTGCTTCAAAATCTCCCACATTTCCTGTACTGTAAAATTCAAGAATACGCTCCTTTGTAATGCGCTTATCCATATCAGGATGACGCTGCAGGTAATGCTTCAGGCTTTCAGCAACGATCTTCCCCTGTGTGACTACCTTAATATCTTTGTCAATAAATTTTCTAATAACAGGCAATAGCAAAGGATAATGTGTACACCCGAGGAGGATAGTATCAATTTCATTGTCTTTCGAAATAAGGGTTTGCAAGTCTGCCTGAACAATTTGTTCCGCCTCCTCAGTTCCGGTTTTATTTTTCTCTACCAGGTCAACCCATTCTTTGCATACCTGTTGTGTAAGTTTTACCTCAGGAAAAAATTTATTTGTTTCTATCCGATAGGAGTCGGAGTTTATTGTACCCTGCGTTCCCAGGATACCAACATGTCCTGAGTGGCTGTAGTTTCCTATAATTTCAGCTGTGGGACGTATTACACCGAGCACTCTTTTTTCTTCCCCGATTTGTGGCAGATCCTCTTGCTGAATTGTTCTAAGTGCTTTAGCAGATGCAGTATTGCAGGCAAGAATTACCAAAGGACAACCTTTGTCAAATAACCATTTTACTGCCTGTAAGCTGTACTCATACACTGTTTCAAAATCCTTTGGTCCGTAAGGAGCCCTGGCATTATCTCCCAGGTAAATAAAATCATAACCAGGCAGCGAAGCATGCAACTCCCGTAACACCGTCAGCCCTCCGTATCCACTATCAAAAACACCAATTGGTTGATTATGCATATGCACAAAAATAAGAAAGCCTTCCGCAGAAATACTACGGAAGGCTTTCAAAAAAAATTAATAACAATTACTTCATGGCTGGCCTGGCCGGGGCAACAATCCCAAGATTCTTGCGAACTACTGGTAGTAGGTCATCTGACGGTGGCATAACCAATAACGTAGAATCATCCAAAACATAACCATAACCACCTGCTGCTGCAGCTGCTTTGATAGCGTCATCTGCTTTCTTTAGCAATGGAGCAGTCTTAGCAAGGTATTCTTTCTCATACATTTTGTTTGATATCTCTTGCCAGTTGGCCAGTTGCTGATACAATCCAATAAGCTCATCCCTTTTTATATTGTAAAGACTTGGATTTGATTTCATGATAGAAGCAGAATCTTTTGCAAGGACACTATCCTTGGTATTGAACTCTTTTTTCATGTCTTCAAACTGAGCATCTAATCCTTTTTCGTATTGTTCAAGATCAGCTTGTACTTTAACTGCCTCAGGCATTGAGCTTACAAGCTCCTGCTTATTAATGTGACCAATTTTTTGCTGTGCAGAGGCTGTCATACAACCTAAAGCCAGAACTCCTGCTAATAAAAATGTTTTCATTGCTTCTTTTAAAATTAAATGTATTTGTTTGTTTATGATTTGTAATAAGATTGCAAAAGAACTAAAATTGCTGCTTATATAAAAGCCTATTGTAGATTATTTAACACCAAGATTACGCAATACGTCATCACTTTTATCCAATTTTGGGTCGGCGAAGATAACAGTAATTCC
>JBBQYS010000099.1:0-12207 GCA_038208485.1 Chitinophagales bacterium | reverse complement strand
TACGGGGCAGGTGACTGCATTTGAAAAAACAGATGGCTTGCCAGGCAATGAATTTAACCGGGCACATAAATTTATGTTTACCGATGGACGGCTGGCGTTTGGTGGTTTAGATGGATATGTGATTTTTAATCCCGCAGATTTTAATAGCACACATAAAACAGGACATGTGCCGCTGTTTCTTACCGGCCTGCAAATCAATAACGAGGTACAAGATATCAGCATTAAGAACAGCATTATAAAAGAGCCATTGAGTGCGTTATCATTTATTGAACTTCCTTATAATAAAAACTACCTGCGTTTTGAATTTGCCGCCCTATTGCATAACCAGCCACAAAAAACGAAGTATCGCTATCAATTGAAGGGTGCTGATAAAGGTTGGATAGAAAACGGCACGTTAAATAAAGCCTCTTATTCAGCGCTAAGGCCGGGCAACTATACGTTCCGTATGAATGCTACAGATAATAGCGGGCTATGGAGCGATACGATAAAAGAGATTGAGGTAGTTATTCGCCCACCGTTTTGGGCTACCTGGTGGGCCCGCCTTATTTATGCACTAATTGCCATTGGCATCATACGATGGTATTTTAATTTCAGGGAAGGCCGGTTAAAAACAGAGCAAAATCTTGCTTTTGAAAAAAGAGAGGCCCGCCGTTTAAAAGAAGTTGACGAACTGAAGGACCGGTTTTTCAGCAATATTACGCATGAGTTTCGTACCCCGCTTACACTTATCATTACACCTTTGGAACAACTGGAGCATGATCCTTCGCTTTCCGCTGCGGCCATCAGTTCCGTAAAAACGGCACAACGAAACTCAAAACAGTTATTGCGGTTGATCAACGAGTTTCTTGATTTCTCCAAGCTAAACGAGGGAAAACTCAAACTAAAATTATCTACCGGGGAACTAGCCTTGTTTACCGTTGATTCTGTGCAATCATTTGAAACTGCTGCCAAAGAAAAAAATATTGATCTCCGGTTTTCTGCACAAGGCATAGAAGGTTTTTATTTGTTTGATGAAGAGAAATGGGAAAAAATAGTTACCAACCTGCTCAGTAATGCCTTAAAATTTACACCGGCAAACGGAACGGTTTCTGTTTCAATTGTATCGTCAGCCAATGATATGATTGACCTGGAGGTAAAGGATAGCGGCCCTGGCATACCGGTAGATCAGCAACAAAAAATATTCACCCGTTTTTACCAGGTTGACAATTCCGCCATTCGCAGTTACGGAGGCACGGGCATTGGCCTGTCGCTGGTGAAAGAATTAACCGAACTGATGCAGGGTACCATCGAATTGGATAGTGCCCCTGGTAGGGAAACTTGTTTCCTGGTCTCCATCCCAATGAAAAAAGTGCTGGGAAAAGAAACAATGCCAGTGGCTGATACAACTATTTTGGAACAAAAGCCTGTTACTTCTAATGAACAGGATGCGCCTTTGCTGCTGGTGGTGGAAGACAATGAGGAACTACGGTCATTTTTGGTGCAGACAATGCGCAACAATTATCGTGTTATAGAGGCCGCTGATGGACTAAAGGCCTGGGAAATAATATTACAAGAGCTTCCGGATATTGTGATCAGTGATGTAATGATGCCGGGACAGGATGGATTTGACCTTTGCAGGATCTGCAAATCAGATAACCGCACTGCTCATATTGGCTTTATCTTACTCACCTCAAAAGCTGCCCACGATGCCCGCCTGAAAGGACTGGGCACCGGTGCAGATGATTACATCACCAAACCTTTTAACCTGCAGGAACTGGAATTACGTATTGTCAACCTCCTGCAGCTGCAGCAAAAACTAAGGGAATGGTTGCAGGCACAGTTGATGAGCACAAGTCCCCAGGATCAATTACCTACTGTTACTGATCCTTTCCTGGTGCAGCTCTACCAGGAGATGGATGCTAAACTGAACGATGAGGAATTGGGGGTAGACTACCTCTGTAAAACCATGGCGATGAGCCGTAGTACTTTAAACCGAAAGTTAAAATCACTCCTTGATATTTCTACCAACGACCTGATACGGCAATATCGTTTGCAAAAAGCTTCCAGCCTCATCTCATCAGGCCTTGATATTTCCACTGTGGCTTACCAGGTCGGCTTTAGCAGCCCCTCTTATTTCAGCCAGTGTTTTAAAGAAAAGTATGGCGTTACGCCTTCAGATTACATTTCCAGGCAAAATTGACCCAAAACTGATAGTGTTTGACCCAATCCTTATAGCTACATGGCTTATTTGGCAGGTATATTTATACTCTATAAAGGTCTTTACTTTTTTTACAAACCAAACACAAATTTTATGACACATTCAGCAAAAATCATTACGGTAACCATCCTGTTAACCGTAACATTGTCCACCAACACATTTGCACAGCAGTCCAATACGGATGCTTCTACAGAGGCAGCTTATGCAAAGAATACCATTGTTATTGAAACCGGTAATGCTGGTAATACCACGCTTGAAGCCAATCCAAAAACGGAAGCCAGTTTTTCAAATTTATTTCCAAATGCTACTAAGCAGCAATGGGTGTCCAGTGCAGACAACTACTGGGTTTCGTTTGTAAATAACGGGAGAAAAGCGATGGCTAGTTTTACGCCAAAAGGTAAAGTCAACTACATTATAACCGAATGTATTATGGAGCACTTACCTGTAGCATTCAGCAAATCAATCATAAAAGATTATGCGGCTTATCATTTGTTCAATGCAAAGGAAATATCGGCTCACGGAACTGTGGCATACGAGGCAATTTTAGAAGACAGCAAAGGTTATATTACCCTGAAATACACTTCAGATGGAATTGAAGAAATACAGCAGGTAAAAAAGCAGTAATCCTTAGAAAATTAAAAAAATCAGCATGGCCTCGCAAATAACGATGCAAGTCCTGGCCCGATATAGCTCGGGCCGGGCTTGATGTTATATGCGCCCTGGCTTTCTTCCGCAGGATAAATCTGCTGAGAAAAAAATGATGCTGATCTAAGTTATTGTGCTACTGCCATTATGTTGAAATTCACCGTTACGACTTCCTCAGCACATTTTGCGGCTTCCCTCTCTTTCCGCCGGGCATAAGCTGGGCCAAAGGAATTCTATATCCCCTACCTCAGCAACTATTTATCGCCAGTAATTTTATATGGGCAGGACAAACCCCGATAGGTATCGGAACTGAAAGTGTAGGTTAACGTTTACATTTATATCTTTATTCAGCTGCGGTTCCAGGCTGAACTAGCAATGTATATCATCAAAGCAGCAAATTGCCAACGGTATCGATCTGGCTAAAACAACAGACAAAATAAATTGACAGATAGCAACAATGATTGATTGACTTTAACAAAATGAACAACCAGATTACCATAAGAGAATATAAAACAACCGATCAAATTGATGTCATAAATTTAATTAGACTAAACACTCCGGAATATTTTGCCGTAGAAGAAGAAGTGGACTTGAAAAATTATTTAGAAAACGAAAGGGAATTATATTACTTACTTCTCTTTGACAATAAAATTGTTGGTTGCGGAGGAATAAACTTCGCTGACAATAACTCAATAGGAAAAATAAGTTGGGACATTTTACATCCTGAATATCAAGGAAAGTCTTTAGGCGCTAAGTTGCTAAAATTTAGAATTGACAAACTCAAAACAATTGCTACTGTAAATAGAATTACTGTTAGAACTTCACAAGTTGCATACAGATTTTATGAAAAACAGGGATTTGAATTATTTGAAATTATCAAAGACTATTGGGCGGAAGGGTTTGATTTGTACAATATGGAATTCAAAGAAATTGAAACAACTTAAATGAAATGCCCGTACTGCTATCATTCGCTAATTGGCTTCAGGTTCCCACAAACGAATTGCGGCAACTAATTAAATAAACAATGAACTTTTAGTTGCTTTATTATTTTGTACTCATCCCAGCGTAAACGTCAATCTGGATAAAAACAGGTACATTCAATAGACACATCCGGTGACATTGGATACTACCCTTTTAATTTTCAACCCACATGAATAAATTTTCAGGAATGGATTATGTAAAGAAGGTTTTCCATCAGCTGTTTATTTTTTTGATATTGTTACTCCCTGGTTTAATGGCACAGGCACAAACAAAAACAATCGAACAATTAATCAACCAATCTTCCGCCGCTATTGAAAAGGGAAATTACCAGGAAGCCTCTCAATTTTTACAACAGGTACTAAATAAAGACGCCAACAATATCGGGGCATTGAGCGATGGCTCCTATGTGTATGGCAAATTAAAAAACTATCCGGCTGCCATACAATGCAGCAAACAACTCACTATTCTACAACCCGACAATGCCAATTACTGGAACAATACCGGCTGGTACTTATTGCTAAATAATGAATTTGAGGAAGCAAAAAAATATTGCTTGCAGGCGTTGGAACTCAATGATTGTTCCTATAATATTTACCTTAACCTGGGACATGTATACAGTTTTTTAAAACAACAAAACAAAAGCCTCACCTACTATTATAAAACAGCATCCTATATTCCCAATAGGGAAGCTTATGAAAGTATTGTATCAGATTTTGACTTATTTGAAAAGACTGGTAATTTCCCTTACAAGATAGCGCCTTACAAAAACATGTTTGTAACCTATTACAATAATGAATTTCTTAAAAAGACTCATGGCACCAATATCCTGGATTCAATTTACCAGTTAACTAGTTTTCACAATTACAGTGTCTTTGATGATGCCATTATTGCCATGAAAGAAAGATTCCTGGTTGAGGAAAGAGAAAATGAACATATGCGTTTATATGTTTTGCGTGATTTTTATTGGAGCCTTGGCTGGCAGCATTTGCGTAGAGCCAGTAAATCAGTTGCCATCAGTGAATACTTTCTGAATGTAACCAAAATTTCAAATGATTTAAAAGATACCAGTTTTGTTATCGATGTTTTATATAAGGTTGGGAATGAATTTGATTTGGATGCCGGCGTTTCTTTAATAAAACAGGGATTAGATTTAGCCATCCTGTCTAAAAATTACAACAAGCAATACAGCATTAATTTAATACTGGGTGATAAGTATAAAGAAAAGAATCATCCCGACTCTGCCCTGCCTTATTTCAGGAATTGTTTTATCCTGGCAGATCTGTCAGAAATTTCCGATGCAAAAAACGTTGCTGTGAATCGGCTGATGTTGGCATTTGCCGGAACAAAACAATACGACTCGGTTACCTATTATTATACACTTATAAAAAAAGAAAGTTTTGGCAAACCTGCCAACCTGGAAAATAGTTTTACAGATGATGTGAATTACTGTTCGTTTTTAATTAAATCCGGAAAGCCCGCAGCAGCCATACAATTGGGTAAAGAAGTGATCCGCTCCTATGTCAATGAAAATAGCGTGAACATTTCAGATATGTACGAGCAGCTGGGTAATGCCTATGTCAGATTATCCAAAACAGACAGTGCCATATATTATTATCGTGCAGCAATCAAACTGTATATTCAATATATACAAAGCAATCCAGGCATCACTCATGACTTTCCGTTGAAGCAGCGCTTTGCTTCTTTTTTATATTTAAAACGAAAAGCCCTTTCCCGGAATGATATCACCGACCTGTTTGATTTAAGCGAACAAACCAAGGCCAACATTTTATTTCCAAAATTAACTGGTAATTCATTTCCCCCTAAAAGCATTTCAATACACACCCTTGCAAAGGAGCTTAAGCATGATGAAGTAGCGCTTAGCTTTGGCAATTCCTGTATGACAAATGTAGCTTTTGGGATTGCAATCAGTAAGGACAGCAGCATGTTGGTAAAGGAGGATTATGTACTGTTGGATTCATTAACTAAAAAACATGGCGAAGTACAATGGCAGGAATTAAAGAACAGGCTAGATGACGTTTTAGATTCCGCTAAAACTTTTGAAGAACGCTCGGAGTGGAATACCTCCCTGACCTTATTGAGTATTATTGGAAATAATTTAAATAATATGATGCAGGTTGGCAATACCCGAGGCATCATTATAATACGTGAAAATAAAAGTAAAAATTATGCAGCTGAAATGCTGGCCTATAACGACATCATATACCAGCTATACATAAAGCCATTTGAAAAAATATTGGCTGGCAAAAAAACCATTTATGTTTCACCGGATATGGGCACTACTCTTATTCCCTTTGAGGCATTAAAAAATGAACAGGGCGAATACCTGGGTAATCTCTATAATATTATTTATGTTCCTTCATTTACGAGCAGGGCTATTTTAAAATCAACATTAAAGCCTGGAACAAAAAGGATGCTGGCAGCAGGCAACCCGGTGTACAACCAATTTGAACCACACAATACCAGGGGCAGGGCCTATGACCTTTCCCAATCAGGAATAAAAAGCTTTAGCGATTTGCCCGGAACAGGAAAGGAGCTGTTGGCTATTCAACAAGATGTACCCGGTGCAACTATTATAGATAAAAAAAACCTGACTGAAACTGGTATAAAAGCTTTGAGCGGATCTGGCGAACTGGCCGGTTATGATATATTGCATTTTGCCGTTCATGGGATGGTATCCATCAATGATCACAGGGATAATACGCTCATCGTTTCTGAACCGGGGGGCACGGACAATGATGGTTTTTTACAGTATGATGAAATTGCCCAACTACACCTGGATGCAGGATTGGTTTGCCTTTCAGCCTGTGAAACTGCTGCCGGAATTCCTTCCGAAACTGAGGAAGTAAAAAACCTTCCTGTAGCTTTTTTTCTTGCCGGGGCACATGCTGTAATTGCAACCTGGTGGAAAATTGATGATGAAGCTACCGGGATTTTTATGGCCTCTTTCTACCGGTTTATATTTAAAGAAAATAAATCCTATTCCGAAGCCTTATACCTTACCCGTCAAAAATTTATTACAGGCGTTTTTGGTGAAAAATACAAGTCACCCTATTATTGGGCTGCATTTAAATATTTTGGAAATTAAATGATTCACAAACTAATATCATCCCGAAATACGAATTTGATTTTTATAAGTTGAGTAAGATAGAAATACGAATTTGAAAACTCCACCTATTTGATTTGACATTGCAGATAAAGCACTTTGACTGAATACAGCACGCCATTAATAAAAGAATTACCTGACGGTCCTTATTCAAATCCACCACTTACCAAACTAGTTCAGATTTGCTGCATTGTAATAAAGCCAATTAAACCAACCTGTATATTTAAAAAATAGTTCGCTCAAAAAATATTACATACCGGGTGCCTTTTGGTCCGTAAATTTTGTGTTTCCACCACCCACAAAATGTAGTTTTTGTACATAAGGATCCATCTTACCCTGCATCATTTCTTTAATAGCAGTTGCATAATACTTACGTGCTTCATCTACGGTTTTCTTACCGGTCGCTACATCATTTGCCAGGTTCAACGCTAGAAAATTTGCTTCCTCTTTATCACATCTTGCTGAAATTTCACCTACTGTTCTTGCAATAACCACACTGCCATCATACATGGCCATTTGATCAAATCTATCAGCAGGAACACTATAATCTACAAACTGTTCCAAAAGGTCAACATGCGGCATGGGGAAATTATGTTGTACCGGCTCTTTATGAATAATAGTTTTCTTCCATGGACCGTTATTATGCCAAACCAGCATAGTGCCGGTCACTTCATTCGGTGCACCATATTTTGCCATCGTAGTATTGGCAACTTCCTGTGTTTTAACCGGCCAGTTGCTAATCAATCCCTTTGCCTCCGTAGCGGTAACGCTGCTCATCCTATTGGTAGAAGTACAAGCTGTAAAAGATGCCATTGCAACAATAAATGCTGCTGATAAAATCTGTTTCATAATTGTTTTTTTTTAGTTTAAAAAAAATACATTAAGCAAAAGCATCAAGTAGACAGAACATTCATGTGGACTCGTAGCTCTTCTTTCTTTATATATAAGCTGCAAGTATCTAGCCAACCTGGCATGAAACAGAATCTTGTTTTATTGCTCCAGCTGAAGCTCACACAGGATTTTGCCTTCAAGTACAGTAATTTTTCTTTGGGCTGCCAGGCTTCATCTTTTAAAAGATCAGCTTTTATGTGTACCTGGTTAGTCTATTTTCTAAGGTAATACACATAATTAATGTAAAGACCTAATGCCTGTTTTACTTTTCTCAAAAACAGAAAAATTTAAAGTAAAGTCAAGGATTCGACACGGGTAATCCTCACCCGAATTCGAGAATTATATTTCGATACTTACCGCAGTTTTTAGAAAAGATTTTTGTAATAAATCATGCCATAAATCCTGATTGCAGACTGTTTATCAGATGGCGCATGATAAACAAACATTCGCTATACCGAAGTGTATCCGCCGTCAGCAATCACATAAGAACCGGTGGTAAATGAAGATTTATCAGAATTCAGAAATACAACCAACTCAGCAACTTCTTCAGCAGTACCAAGCCGGTTCATGGCAGCTTTGCCTTTAACAACAGCAAGCGTTTCCTCGTCCAGGTTATTTTCCAGAAGTGGTGTTGCTATGTATCCGGGGCCGATTGCATTGCATCGGATATTTTTTTGACCGTATTCTACCGCGATATTTTTGGTCAATCCTACTACTCCGTGTTTTGAAGCGGTGTATGCAGCGCTCATGGGAGCAGCTACTGTGCCATGAACCGAAGCAATATTTACGATATTGCCGCCTCCGTTTTTTTCCATCTGCTCCAGTTGGTAGCGACAGGCGTAAAAAACGCCACTAAGATTGAGTGCGATTACTTTATCCCAGGAATCAATTTCATAGTCGCCTGTGAGATCCCTCATTCCAGCTATTCCGGCATTGTTGCAGGCCACGTCCAGCCGACCATAGGCTGCTACAATTTCCTTCACGATTCGTTTATTGTCCTCCGGCCTGGAAGAATCCGCCTTTATAAAAATGGCTTCTCCGCCATCTTTTTTAATTTGATCTACGACGGCCTGGCCACCCGTTTCATCAATATCAGAAACTGCCACTTTCGCTCCTTCACGGGCGTATGTTTCAGCAACAGCTTTTCCGATTCCTGAGCCTCCTCCGGAGACGAAAGCAACTTTATTTTCAAGCAAAGGCATAATATAAAATTTTTGAGGTGAATGAATATTTAAATGTTCCCAGGCTTAGTCAATACAAAAACCACTCCATTTGACTTCTTCCAACTTCCTAAACAAAACCCAACATTTCATTTTTAAACTTTTCATTATTCCGGTAAATTTGTACGGACTAATAATAATATTAATAACAAAAAATGCTCTACCTATTTGAGGGGTGCATTCCAAATTGTCGCTCCTGATTTCGGTCGGTGAGGACACCGACCGAGGCTATGCCGTGGTTTGTGTCTCCACAATCCACTTGCTGCTGCGACAATTTTAAATGTGACCTATTTGAGGGTAAGACATGGCACTTGATTATGCTTTCAACAGAAAATTATTTAATACTCTAATTAATTCAAACAACAGAAAAAATGGATAAAAAAATTTTACAAGAACGGCAGCAAAAGATTCTTGATCTTGTTCGTGGTTTTTGTGCGAACAAATTAAATGAAGAATATATCGAACTTTCCGAACGGCTTGTTCAAAAACTTGGACGCAAAAGAAGTCAACCATTAGCATCAGGACAACCACAAATATGGGCAGCGTCAATAATACACGCATTAGGAACAATTAATTTTTTATTTGACAAGTCTTTTGAACCTTATGTGTCAATAGATGAAATCAACAATTATTTTGGCACAAGCAAAACAACTACCGGAAGTAAATCAAAACTAATTCGGGAGCTACTTAAGCTGGACAGATGGGACAATGAATTTTCAACGAATAGGATGAGCAACAGCAATCCGTTTGCAAAACTTGTCATGGTTGATGGACTGATTGTACCGCTTGACACTTTACCAGAGGAATATCAAATTATTGTTCGCCAGGCCAGAGCAGAAGGTGAAGATATTTCTTTTACGACAAGATGAGAACACCGGTAACCACAAGGTATTGGCGAACATGGATGCTGACATTTTTTTTGAATTTATTACATGCACAGTCGTGGCAAGTTGAACATTGTGCCTTTAAACCGTACATTGCCTCTACCAAAACTTTGATCAGAATTATTAAAAACTAATATTCAATGAAAATCACTTTGCCCATTATAGTGATTGCACAATTTCTTTGTACCTCAGTTTGGTTTGCCGGCAATTCAGTTATTTCCGACTTAGCATATGAACTGCATCTTGAACCATTTTTTTTAGCTCATTTGACCAGTGCCATACAATTCGGTTTTATTACGGGGACTTTAGTATTTGCAATTTTTACTATTTCAGACCGATTTTCTCCTTCACTTATTTTTTTTATTAGTTCCATAATAGCCGGACTTTTTAATCTTGGAATAACAATCAATAATATTGATCCAGGTGGAATACTAATGTTCAGGTTTCTAACTGGTTTTTTTCTTGCAGGCATTTATCCCGTTGGTATGAAAATAGCTTCGGACTATTACCAGGCGGGACTCGGTAAATCACTCGGATTTTTAGTTGCTGCATTGGTACTTGGAACTGCTTTCCCTCATTTATTAAAAAACTTCACCATTGATTTTCCCTGGAAGTACGTCATATATTCCACCAGCTCATTGTCGGCCTTGGGTGGGTTAAGTATTTTATTATTTGTTCCTGACGGCCCGTATCGCAAGCAGGGAAAGAAATTAAAATTCACGACATTCATAAATAGTTTTCGGTCAGGGGATTTTCGTGCTGCCTCTTTTGGCTATTTTGGACATATGTGGGAACTATATGCTTTTTGGGCATTCGTACCCATAATGCTGACTGCTTATAACAGACAATACCCAGCCGTAAACCTGAACGTTTCCTTATACTCATTTCTAATCATAGGATCCGGTGCCCTTGCTTGTGTGGTCAGCGGGATACTCTCCAAACGAATCGGTGCAAAGAAAATAGCCACTATTGCTCTTTTTCTATCTTGCTTATGTTGTTTGATTTCTCCATTTTTTCTGTTTGCTGATTCACCTGTTTTATTCATTATATTTTTATTCTTTTGGGGACTCGTAGTTATTGCAGACTCTCCCCTGTTTTCAACTTTAGTTGCTCAAAACGCAACAGGAGAAACAAGAGGTACATCTCTAACAATTGTAAATTGTATTGGATTTTCAATTACCATTATAAGCATTCAATTTCTTAGCTTCTTTTCGGACAAAATAAATGCACAATATATTTACCTGCTACTTGCTATTGGACCTATACTCGGACTGATTGCCCTATTAAAGAGAAATAATAACAACGCATAACAGAATTATGTCAGTCAGTTCTCACGCAAGTTCTAGCGAGCAACAGTATTTTTTTACCACTTCAATTCTAGCTCAACAAGATTTTTTCTAAGCAACACAAAAGATGCTTGTTTGTATAAAGGAATAAAAAAATGCAAAAATGCAAATTCTCAAAGCCGGTTAAACTAAATTTGCCCATGTTTTTAAAAATCCTAACTGTTGCAGGTCTCGCCACCTTTGAAATATATGCTGCTATTCCAGCTGGTTTTGCTTTTGAACTTAGTCCGTGGACTATATTTTTTGCCAGTTTAGCCGGAGGAATTATTGGCGTATTTGTCGCCTCTTTTTTAGGAGATAAAATCAGGGCTTTAATAGCCAGGTATAAAAAGCCAAAAGAATCAAAACCAAAAACCGGTATAATCTACCGCATCTGGGATAAATATGGCGTTATTGGTTTAGGTCTCCTCGGCACAATCACAGTAGGTGCGCCTATCAGTATTGCTGTTGGCTACAGCTTCAACGTTTCTCCAATAAAGTTGATTGCCTGGTGCTGCATTGGTGTATTTACTCGCTGTGCGCTTTTCACTGCACTTGGCTTTTATGGGCTAAAGCTTGTTGGAAACTAGAGGGGAAGGGTTTTGGAGGGTTTGGAGTACTTAGTATTCAGTACTTAGTACTTAGATAAGAAACTATATTTTTATTTTATTTTTAAGAAGTAAAAAATTACAAATACGCTCAGCATTTCAATAATTTCAATAGTCAACAACACTCAACCACTCTCAACAACACTCAACAATTCTCAACAACACTAAACAACCCTCAAACCTCAACCCTGCTGGCTATTATTGGTGCTCTATTAACATTAAAACAAATATTTTTGCCAATCTCCAAAATAAAAAACAGTGGAAAAAACTACCCCTAAAGCGTCGGCTGAAAAATTAGATGAATTGAATGAGGACTTGGAAAATTACTTTGC
>JBBQYS010000098.1:0-12265 GCA_038208485.1 Chitinophagales bacterium | reverse complement strand
GTTGGTTTGATTAGCAAGTTCTGATTTTAGTTTGCCTTTAAAGTCTTGTTCAAACCAATGTTCAAAATCTTCAATATCACTGCTGTTTTTTCGTAATGTGAGTAAAACATCATCAAGCGTTCTTTCAATTTCTGACGGATTAAGAAGCGGTTCTATCTTTTTGAAAAATAAAACACAAAGTTGATTTGAGTAATCACTTAATAAAAAATGTTGTCGTTCCTCTGCTCGTTCAAGGAAATTGCTTCGCAACAACCTTTGCAATCTGTCAAAGAATTTTTTGCGTTGTTCCTTTTCGGTTTCGTTGCCCTCTTTGTAATGTTTGCGAATGAGTTCCGCAACTTCGGATTCAGAGAAAATTATTTTGTCTGGATGCTGTTTGTTTTTGATGAATAGAGAAAATAAAATCTTTGCGTCTTCCTTTTCAGGGAAGAATTGGTTAAAGCTGTCCGCAAATATTTCAAGTATTCTATCAAAATTCTCCATCTCACAAATTTATTGTTATTCCAGTTGCTTGTAGCGGTTTTGTAACTTACTTAATTCTGCTTGCGAAACGCAAATACATTTCATATTTCAGCCTCTCCGGTTACCTTTTACGTTTTTAAATTCATTCGTTCTTACTTTTATTTAATGGATATCACAGTATAAACCAATAATTTCAGGACATAAGGTTCGTTTTTTTATATAAATGGTTTTGCTAAATGATGTGACTGCTTGTCGGGTAGTGGGTGGGCAAAATTAGATGAGCTGCAAAATGTGTCCTCGGTTTTGTTCGTTGGCTTTTCAGCTCTTTTAATTTTGTATAGGATTTAATGCTTTGGTGAATATTTTGAGAAGGTCTCGAATTGTGTAGCGCTTCTAATAGGATGACACAAAGCAAATCAAATCACCGCTATCACATCCACCCCACCTTGTACTTTTTGGTTGAGGGCAACTTTTATTTCTGTACCAAGAGGGAGCAAGAGATCTACTCTGCTGCCAAATTTGATAAAGCCGAGTTCTTCTCCCTGTGACACTTCATCACCAACAGTGAGGTAGTTTACTATTCTTTTGGCTAGTGCTCCGGCAATTTGTTTTACCAAAACTTCCACACCGCCTTTATTGATCACCACACTATGACGTTCGTTTTCTGTGCTTGATTTTGGGTTCCACGCTACCAGGTATTTTCCTTTGTGGTATTTGCTGTACACTACTTCGCCACTCAATGGATTCCGGTTTACATGCACATTTGCCGGGCTCATAAAAATAGACACCTGCAATACTTTTTCTTTAAAATATTCTGGATCTACAGTTTCTTCTATCACTACTACTTTACCATCACACGGAGCTACTACCATTGTATCGCCGATGGTGTGTGTGCGGTTTGGGATGCGGAAAAAGGAAATAAGAAAAAGCCAGAGACCGATACTTATAATCAGGACAAGGATACATAAAGAAAATAGGGTATCTGCGAAAAACCAGAAAAAACCAAAATTGAGCGCTGCAAAAAACAGGGCGCTGATAATGATAGTAGGATAACCTTCTTTGTGTATAGTCATAACGTGAATGATGAAAAAAACAAAACTAATGGAAAACTAATGCCTTACCAATTATTTACGCAAAGAGCCTGTAAATACCAAGGACTTAATAAGGTTGCAGAAATATTTTTACCACCAGGAAAACAGCTACCACAGCAAGTAGCAGGGAATCAAAACGATCGAGAAAACCACCATGCCCCGGCATAAATGTTCCACTGTCTTTCACCCCGGCCATTCTTTTTATTTTACTTTCCAACAGATCTCCGATGGTACCAAAAACCGCACATATCGCCGGTATAATGAAATAATAGGATACTGTATGCCCGGCACCAAGATTAACCAAACTGCTGTTTTCCCGAAAAGGAAGTATTGGAAAACCAAAACCAATAATAAGTATACAGAGGATGATTCCACCTAATGTACCCTCAATCGTTTTTTTTGGAGATATCTTACTAAGCGGCGTTTTGCCAATAAGACTCCCGGTGATATAAGCCATAGTATCATTTACCCAAATGGAAAATAACACAAGACATGGGAGAAGCGGATCAAAGAAATAAAAGTTGTTGTTGTTGGTATATACCTTCCCGGTCTCACCAACTGACATTAAAAAAAACATGCTCAGCGAAAGCAAAATAAATAGTGATCCGAAAATGAAAATTATCCAACGCTGCGGGCCATATAATTTTTTGGTCAGTTTTCCCAGCTCATAAACACAGCCTGAGGCTATAATGACACAAAGAACAAAAAAGACCGGTGCAGAAAATAGTAATCCTGCCAGCATGACCACACCAAATACAATCGCTGTAATTGTCCTGGTTTTCAAAACTGCTGTGTTCAATGCCATAATTAATTATTTATCTCCCCCGCAAAACCAGCAAACGGATCAGCTGTTACCAGCAATATTTTTTCCTTTGCGTTTATTCTTTCCACTTTATCCCTGCTTATTTTCCTGAAATAAATAAACAAACCGATTAAAGCAAACAGGGCTGCAATCCCTATCCACCAGGGCATTTGAGGATCTATAGATGCAGGATCTACCGGCTTTCCAGACCTTACTAAAAAAAACAATGTAGTCACAGCAATGGCATTATTTAAAAAATGAGCAATGATATTTACCCAAATATTTCTGCTTTCATAATATAAGAACCCAAGGACTAATCCAAGCACTAAGCGACTAAGGAATAAATAGATACTAGCATGTATGAAACTAAAAACCACGGAGGTTATTATTATTGCCAATATGGGCATTCTTGTCCATTTTACCAGTAGATTCTGGGCAACTCCCCTAAAAAACACCTCTTCGAACACTGCCGGAAAAAAGGCAATAACAAAAATTGCCAGGATGTACTGTCCCCATCCTTTTAAGTTACTCATGGCCATCAACTGTTCATTGTACAGTTTTTCCAGATGAATAGCTTTTGCATTCAAGTCCGGGAAGAAGCCTACTATGTATTTACTAAAATCTGCCAGAGGACCGGCTACAATATTTGCCAAAAAAATGATACAAAAGCCTATAAAGATTTGTTTCAGGCTCACGTATTTATTAAACCCAAGCCAGAACTTATTTTTTCCATTTACCACCAGGCTATATAAAACAGACGGGACAAAAAACAGCAATAACGTTCCCATAACCTGGGAAATTTGAACCCAAACCAGGTTTTCAGGCCTTTTCATTGCCTCTGGCAACTTAGTTAAGATTTCTTCCATTCCCGCACCTGGAGGGAACATTTGGAAAGCAATTAATAGCTGAATAACACCGGCAAGTATGAAACCTCCACCTATAAAAACCATTAAAATTCCTAAAGCTCCCCACCCGGTAAACCCTTTCAGCGTTTTGTATTGCATAGCCCTTAATATTATTCGTAAATTTGCGCTGCAATATACAAATAGATATGCCCAAAATAGGAGACATTACTTTACCGGACTTCCCATTACTACTTGCCCCGATGGAAGATGTGAGCGATCCGCCTTTTCGTGCCGTGTGTAAAACAAACGGAGCAGACCTGATGTACAGCGAGTTTATCAGTAGCGAAGGCCTGATAAGAGATGCGATGAAGAGCAGACAAAAACTTGATTTCAGCGAAGAAGAAAGACCATTCGGCATACAAATTTTTGGAGGTGATGAAGACGCTATGGCTATGAGCGCCCGGATCTGCGAAACAGTAAACCCTGATCTTGTAGATATAAATTTTGGCTGCCCGGTAAAAAAAGTAGTGAGCAAAGGCGCCGGTGCCGGTGTGTTGAAAGACATTGACCTGATGGTGCGCCTGACAAAAGCAGTTATTAATAGTACAAGTCTCCCTGTAACAGTAAAAACAAGGTTGGGCTGGGATGACAATACAAGAAATATAGAAGAAGTAGCAGAACGGATGCAGGATATTGGTGTAAAAGCACTTGCTATTCATGGCCGTACCCGCTGCCAGTTATACAAAGGTGAAGCTGATTGGACGCTCATAGGAAAAGTGAAGAACAATCCAAGAATGCATATCCCCATTTTTGGAAATGGAGATATTGATTCTCCACAAAAAACAAAAGAATATAAAGAAAGATATGGTGTTGATGGCATTATGATAGGCCGTGCAGCGATTGGTTATCCCTGGATATTCAGGGAGATAAAACATTTCCTGGCTACCGGAGAAGTCCTGCCATCTCCTACCCTGGAGGAGCGCATAAGTGTGTGCCGAACTCACCTGGAGAAATCTGTGAGCTGGAAAGGACCAGTAGTGGGCATCAATGAAATGAGGAGACATTATACAAACTACCTGAAAGGTTTGCCGGGGATTAAAGAGTTCCGTTTTAAACTGGTAACACTCAATTCACCTGAAGAAATTAATGAAGTGCTGGATGAAATTGCAGATCATTACAGGGATTATAGCTTTGAAAGAACGCCAATCGAGATTATAAATTATCACCAGAATTGTCCTCTATAATATTAAAAATGCCGGAAAAATTTACCGACATTTTATTTTACAATTAGTTTTCTTAAAAACATTTCCAATAACCAAAGGCATATTGTTTGTAATGTGTTTGAGCCTGCATATTTTTTCTCCTCTATTAACTCTTTGGAATTAGACTTAGGTCCTCATATACCTTGTCCCAGGTTTCGGAAGCATTGTTCTTTTTCGCATTTTGAGTAAAAACGCTGACACAGCTGTTAAACCTTTTGGCTAATTTCTGTGTCAGAGATTTTCAAAACAGTTTTTATGCCTGTAAATAACCGGATCAAAAACCAACATCTCCTCTGGCGCTCCGCATTTGGCCCAATGGCTGAAAACTCAGAGGCATTGGACAGCTTTTCTACAACAAAACTTTGGCAACTACTAAAGGATACTTCTGCTGCCAAACCAGAAAAAATTTCTGTAGCCAATGGATTGGCTGATGGTCTTGTGAACGGGATCAAAGGACTTGGCGAAATGCAAAAAGCCATGCAGAATGAAAAAGATGCGAAGGAAATGAAGCGCATGAAACAAAAACAAAGCCGGGAAGACCTGAAAAACCTGAACCTTTTGTGGCTGGATGAAATGATCAATAGCAAAGCACAACTGAGAGAAAAAGCTGGTTTGTTTTGGCATGGGCATTTTGCCTGCCGGGTGATCAATAGTTATTTTCAGCAGGAACTCCTGGATGTGATCCGGAACAATGCGTTGGGGAATTTTGCAACCCTTCTCAGAGAAGTTAGTAAATGCCCGAGCATGCTTCAGTTTCTGAATAACCAACAAAATAAAAAAGGGCATCCCAACGAAAACTTTGCCCGTGAGGTTATGGAACTCTTCACCATGGGTAGAGGAAATTACACAGAAAACGATGTAAAGGAAGCCGCCAGGGCTTTCACAGGCTGGGGCTTTAATGCACAAGGAGAATTTGTGTTTAGAAAATTTCAACATGATTATGGCGAAAAAACTTTTCTTGGACAGACCGGCAATTTTGATGGAGACGATATTCTTGATATTCTTTTACAACAAAAAACCACAGCTGAGTACATCTGCAGAAAAATGTATTCTTTTTTTGTAAATGAAAAAATTGATGAGGCTAAAGTGAAAATGCTAAGTGCAAAATTCTATAACAGCAAATATGATATCCTTGCGCTGTTAGATGCCATCTATACTTCAGATTGGTTTTACGATGAAAAAAACATTGGCACCAGGATTAAATCGCCAATAGAATTAATGGTTGGTATAAGAAGATTTTTGCCATTGGAACTTGATGAAGATGCTTCACAATTATTGTTTCAGAAAGTACTGGGTCAGATTTTATTTTACCCGCCAAATGTAGCAGGATGGCCCGGAGGAAAAAGCTGGATAGACAGCAGTACATTAATGGTTCGCTTGCAAATACCACAGGTGTTAGCTGCCAAAGAAGCCATTACAATAAGTCCCAAAGTAGACGATGATGTGAATATGGGCATGAAAAAAGAAACAGCAGAAAAAGTAAATCTCACAAAAGAATACACAAAAAAAGGTGGCTCCGGAGTGATAGCGTGGGATGAAGTTTTGAAGATTTTTGCCGCTACACCAAGAGAACAATTGGCTCAAAAAATCACAGATAGTTTGTGGCAAACCAAAAGCCGGATAAACAGTGCAATCCTCAATAGGTATATAGATAATGAAAGCAGAGAATCATATATAAAATCTGCTGTGATTAATTTAATGAGTACGCCGGAGTATCAGCTTTGTTGAAGGGAGTGAAGAGAGGTGGAACATGGTTGAAGATTGTTTAAAATGGTTGAACCGGGAAAGCCTTTGAACTCAAATACTTTTGAAAAATAAACTGAACTTATGATCCGTAGGAACTGATAAATAGAAGTGGAACATGGTTTAAGATTGTTTAAAATGGTTAAACAGGGAAAGCAATAAAATTGAAAAAGATTTTGGAAAATAGATTGAGCTTATGATCTGTAGGACCTCCTAAACAGAAGTGGAACATGGTTGAAGATTGTTTAAAATGGTTAAACCGGGAAAGCGCTAAAATTGAAAGGATTTTGGGAAATCAATTGAGGTTACACATTACAGATTATGACATAAGGAATTCATAATTCAACATTAATAACTCATAATTCAAATACGATGTTATTTAAAAGAAAAGAATTTTTACAGATCGGATCACTGGCTTCTGCATCGCTGATGATGCCGAAATTTCTGAAAGCATTTGAGCGCCCTGCAATGGTGCCTTCAGGAAACAAAGTAGTTGTAGTGATACAATTCAGCGGTGGAAATGATGGACTGAACACAGTGATACCCGTGAGCAATGATATCTACTACCGTAGCAGGCCACGCCTTGGCATTAAAAGCACGGATGCCTTAAATCTTACTACCGATGCGGGCTTGAATCCTGCACTTACTTCTTTTAAAGAATTATATGATGATGGCAGCCTGGGAATAATAAACAGTGTTGGCTATCCAAATCCTGACCGCTCTCATTTTCGGAGTATGGATATATGGCAGAGTGCGAGTGACAGCAAAGATTATGTGAGTACAGGATGGCTGGGGCGTTACCTGGATGCACAATGTAACGGCTGCGACAAACCAACACAGATCGTAGAACTGGATGACATGCTAAGCCTGAGTATGAAAGGAGAAAGAAACAAAGGCCTGGCTTTCAGGGATCCACGCCGGTTATACAGCAGCAGCAATGAAAAATTTTATAAAGACATAAATACAGCGCACAGCAGCGGAGAAGAAACGGTTGACTATCTCTATAAAACAATGGGAGCAACTCTGAGCAGTGCAGATTATATTTATAAGCAAAGCAAGATCCATCCTACATCACAGGTATATCCATCTACAGGCATGGGTAATAATTTAAAAACAATTTCTTCTTTGATCATGAGCGACATCAACACGAAAGTTTATTATGTTTCTCTCGGAAGTTTTGATACGCATGTGAACCAGGAAGGACAACAAAAAAGATTGTTTACCGAACTTAATGATGCGGTAGCTGCGTTTGCAAAAGACATGAAACAGAATGGCCGGTGGGAGGATGTGCTAATGATGACCTTCTCAGAATTTGGCAGAAGAGTGGCTCAAAATGCCAGCAACGGTACGGATCATGGTACGGCAAACAATATGTTCCTGATGAGTGGCGGATTAAAACAAAAAGGATTAATCAATACAATGCCGGATCTTGCTAACCTGAATGATGGAGACCTGGAACATACCGTTGATTTTAAAAATGTTTATGCCACTGTACTAAACAACTGGCTTGGTGCAGATGACAAACAGATCCTGGGAAAACAATTTGACAGGATGAAATTTGTATAAATTTTTTTTCGTTTTAGCAGAAAGGCTTCTCAATTTTTCTTGGGGAGCCTTTTTCTTTTCAGGAAGAAAAATGATAATGTTATTAACCCACTAAGCAGCAGCAAGAGTGCTGCAAATTGCTTTAGGTAAAAGTTCCTGTTGTCAGCAATTCTACTATCCGAATAAAAAATATATTGTTTAGAGGGATAAAGATAATTTTTTAATCTTGCCAGCATACCTGTGGCCTGTTTGACATTTGAATCATAGATAAATAAGTCATTCTCTACTCCATATAATGCCAGAAAACCCTTTGGCATTTTGCTAAAAGGCTCCTGTATAAGGCTATCACCTGCTATTTTTGCAATCATCACAGAGCTGTCATTTGGTTGCAGGTGGTTTACCTGTACTATATTCAAAGGACTTCCATTAGCAGAATAAACCGAAGTGGCATTGAACATGACATCCACCATTCTCCAAATATTTTTTTCAGTGTCAAAATATTCATTCATTACATGTGCGGAACCCTGAATGCCGTAGATACTATTTATCAATTCAATATCCCGGCATTTTACTCCTGCTTCTGTGGCAAATAAATTAAATATACCAGCGTAAATCCCACACCATATTTTTTCTCCTTTGCAAGCAGCATAATATTGTTGTAGTGAAGACAAAGACAAAGTAGAATCAGTAGGACTTCCCGCTGAAGCATAAATTCGTGAATGGAGGAACCGACAAATATGTAATACTTTTTCAGCAGGTTTCATCGTAGCATTTATACCTATAGAATCTTTTACGATTTGCTGTATGTATTTTTTTCCTGGTCCGTGGCTGCAGGATTATAGCTTTCTATACCTTTCACCTCTTCAGGTAAGATAAGTGCGACATTGGTTTTTTCCAAAACAATGACTGCAGCTTTATTTTTTTGGGGAGGTATATATTCTGCCCTTACAACCAGGCTGTCATATTCAGAAACTGCTTTGTACAAATGCATACCCTCAGATAAAGTAATCTTTGGGTTTCCCGATATTGTATCAAGAGACAAACCATCCTGCTTTATTTGCCAGTATCTTTTTCCTGCAGCGACATCCTTTAATATTAATTCCAATTTATCAACAGCAACCCTTCTAATGTCAGTAATTGCTACTGGGGAAACAACGGGATATAGATCTACATAAGCTACCTGGTTACTGAAACTATAATTTTGCCGGTTGAAGAAAATGTACCCATTTACCAACAACAATAAAAAAGTAATAATAAGTGAAATGCGAAAAGCCATTTGGAGAGTTAAAGCATGGAATTTAAAAATCAATCTATGTCATATCGGTCGACTCTCTCTATGCCGTTAAGCCTCAATAATTCTTCAACCAGTCCATCAAGTTCATCTTTATCGTGAACAAACACTTTTACATTTCCCTCAAAGATGCCATCCCTGGCTTCTATGGTCATGGCGCTGATATTTACCCGTAGTTCGCCACTGATCAGGTTAGTGATTTTATGTATCACCCCAACGTCATCGAGGCCAATAATTTTAAGCCCGGTAAGAAAGCTGATCTCTTTATTTTTAGCCCATTTTGTTTTTACTACCCTATGGCCGTAATTACTCATTAACCTCGTTGCATTAGGGCAGGTTGTACGATGAATTTTCAGCCCTTCTCCTGTAGTTACAAAACCGAATACGTCATCACCGGGAATTGGCTTACAACAATTGGCCAGCGTGTACATGATCTTATCAGAAGCTTCTCCAAATATAATGAGCTCGGCATCTTTCTTACCGGGGGTTTTATAATTTGGATCATATTCAGGCTTTTCCTCTTTGGGTTTTTCCGGAGGTTTAGGTTGTACCAGTTTTTCCCCAAAAGTTGTAAATTCTTTTAGCTCCTTAAGATCTATTTTTTTTGTGGAAATATCATACAGCAAATCCAGGCTGTTGCCCAATTTATAAAATTGTGCAAGTTCCTCCAGGTTTCCCTGGCTCATAGGCACTTTCATAGCATCCAGCTTGCGCTGCAAAATATATTTCCCCTCTTCTGCTATGGTGCGTTTATCTTCTTTTAAAGTATCTTTTATTTTGTTTCTTGCCTTACTGGTGATCACGTATTTCAACCACTCAATATTCGGCTTCTGTTTAGCACTGGTGATGATCTCTACCTGGTCTCCACTACGTAGCTTATGGCTGATAGGCACCAACTTATGGTTCACCTTGGCACCTATACATTTACTACCTACAGCTGTATGTACACCAAAAGCAAAATCAAGTGCACTGGCACCAACTGGCAACATTTTTACTTCACCTTTTGGTGTGTACACATATATTTCTTCGGTAAGAAAAGAGGTTTTAAAATCCTGCAAAAAGTCCAGTGAGTTGGTGTCATTATTAGCCAATGCTTCTCTTATCTGACCAAACCATTTATCGAAACGACTTTCATCATTTGCATCCTCTTTATATTTCCAATGTGCTGCTAATCCTTTTTCAGCAATTTCATTCATACGCTTTGTGCGTATCTGCACTTCCACCCATTTCCCCTGTGGCCCCATCACAGTGGTATGCAATGCTTCATAACCATTACTTTTAGGATTGCTCAGCCAGTCACGCAGCCTGTCAGTACTGGGGACATAAGCATCTGTGATGATGCTGTACACTTTCCAACAATCTTCCTTCTCCCTTTCTGCAGGAGAGTTTACTAATATCCTGATGGCAAACAGGTCATAGACTTCTTCGAAAGAAACGCCTTTCTTTTTTATTTTATTCCAAATAGAATGTATGCTTTTAGGCCTGCCATATATCTCAAAATCAAACCCGGTTTTATCCAGTTTTTCCCTGATAGGTTTAATGAAATCATTGATATAACGACTTCTTTCCCTTTTGGTATCCTGAAGTTTTTGTGCAATGAATTTATAAGAATCCGGCTCCATGTATTTCATGGCCAGATCTTCCATTTCTGTTTTAATAACATACAACCCCATCCTGTGGGCTAAAGGCGCATATACATAAACAGTCTCTGAAGAGATCTTTAATTGTTTCTCCCGTTTCATGCTATCCATCGTACGCATATTATGCAGGCGGTCAGCAAGTTTAATTAAAATAACTCTTGGGTCATCTGTAAGTGTAAGCAGGATTTTTTTAAAGTTCTCAGCTTGTTGTGTAGTGTTTGTATCCATTACACTGCTTATCTTGGTAAGCCCATCTACAATTTTGGCTATCTCATCACCAAATTCACGTTTTACATCACTCAGTGTAATGTCTGTATCCTCTACAGTGTCATGCATCAAGGCACAAATGCTACTTCGTACGCCAAGGCCAATCTCATCTACACAAATCCTGGCTACTGCCAAAGGATGAAGAATATAGGGTTCCCCACTTTTTCTCCTCATGGTCTTATGTGCATCGGCCGCCATTTCAAAAGCATTGCGCAATAAAACTTTGTCACCGGGTTTGATTTTAGTTTTAAGCGTACGCAGCATAGCACGGTACTCCCTAAGGATCATTTTCTTTTCCTCGGCTTCATTTAAATTGTAGGTAGTTACCTGATTCTCTGTAGGGGATTGCATGACTTACGAAAATAAACTAATTAGCTGTATATAAACAGGCGGGGTTTATCATTAAAACAAAATTACATTTTTAAAATACCTGTAGGGAAACAATTCCGACATTATTTTTTTTCTTAATTTGGCTGCATTCTTGTAAATGGTATTCAAACTATTGAATTAACCAAAATTTCAAATCACTTAAAATTCAAAAAAAAATGAAGACAATTAAATTGTTCTATTACAAAACAATGGTGCTAATGTTTGCCATGTTTAGTTCAGTCCTGGCTATTGCACAGGAAAAAACCATGGATGTAGACATTGATGTAAATAAAGGAGGAGACGACTGGTACAAACAACCCTGGGTTTGGATAGTAGGTGCACTCGTTTTTATCCTTGTTTTAGTTGCTATTCTAAGGGGCGGTAAAAGGGATTAACAATGAATATCAAATAATGCTGGCTTAGGTCAGCATTACTTTTTCAGGTAAACAGGTTTTCTCACTATTACCTCTGAGCCTTTTGCCAGGAAGACGGAATGTGGTTCCTGGTGCTGAATAAAAGGCACAAACTCCTTTCCATACAATGCTGCTACATCGCATTCCAGTTTATATTCTGTTACAGGAAAAATCTGCCACCTCGGATGCTCTACGCCATATTCAATAGTTGTCTTTTCATTTAACTGGTTGTATCCATAATAATGTTCAAGAATAAATTCTGCTTCAGAACCCGGTAAAATATCTGTAAGGTTATTTTCAGCTTTTACACTCATTTTATGCGTACCTGTCCTTTTTTGCTGCCAGCGATATTCTACATCAATTAATTCTTCCGTCACCTGTAGTGAATGACCCATTTTAGCTGTACTGTAATGCTCATTATACAATCGGTTAGCGATAGTGGCTATACACGGACGAGGTACAATTTCTGAAACAAAACCAACACCTCGTTTCTCACCTGTTTCATCCTTGTGGCTGATATAATACCTCAGGTTTA
>JBBQYS010000097.1:0-12271 GCA_038208485.1 Chitinophagales bacterium | reverse complement strand
TTACGGGGCGTTATAGTTTCGAAGGTGCCGGTAAGCTTCGAAGATGCCGTAGTTTCCTGCAGCAATAATTTATTTATTTGTTTAATTTTTATGAGTTGTTTTTTCGGGAAGTTGTTGTAAACATCATTATCATCTTCTGTGATAACAACCCCCGTAAATCTTACAGCCAGTTTTTTCATTGTCACTATTTCTTCATCCCCCACGGTGAAAGTGGTATATGACCAACCGGTAATGTTGCCGTTCTCTTCGCTGAAAACAAGTTCATAGGGTATACTTAGGTCAGTTGTAGTGAAATACCCCTTCCATAAACCGATAATTTGTTTAGGAGAAATGTTCACCGGCTGGGCAGCCAAACCTAACGGGTATATTAAAAAGAGAAAAAGAAATTTCATTGATCATTTACTTTAGGAAAAGGTAAAACCTGTTAAGCATTATAACGGATTTACCAGGGGTTTTCTTATAGGTCGGTGCTCTCCCCGACAAAATATAATTTGAAAACTGGTTTGTATTAACCGCAAATTATTTAAAAAGTTATTAATGAGCATTATTATTTAGTGGTTGGTGTCCTGAGGCTGACCGAGAATAGTTTTTAGAATAAAATTATTTAGTGGTTGGTGTCCTTACCAACCACGTCCCAGGATCTACTGGCGCAAGTGTTCGTCGATAGCCGGTCACTTGTTGGCGACTGATTCTACCCGTTTGTAACCGGACTTATGAAAACGACTTTCTATGATTGAAAATACTACTTCGCCTTGTACGGCAAACACCAGTGGGGTAACCCAGGCAGTAACGGTCAATCAGCTCTCCGTTGCACCATCAGGTGCCACAGGTACGACAACCATTTGTAGCGGAGGCAGCACCCCCTTAACGGTAGCTGGCGGAACAAAAGGAGGGGGAGCAGTAACAGAATGGTTTACCGGATCATGCGGAAGCACCGTGCAATTTACAGGTGATGCCTATACAGTTTCTCCAGCTTCTAACACAACCTATTTTGTACGATATAAGGGTATATGTAATACTACCACTTGTGCAATGGTAACGGTAAATATAACATCGAACAATACCATCGCACTTACATCTGCAACAGGTACAGATGCCCAATCAGCGTGTATTAAAAAATAGGATTTTAATTCAGGGAATGATAAAACTGCCGGTCTAAAAAGCGGGCAGTTTTATTTCGATTCATTCCCCATAGACAGTCGTATCAAATTGCTGGTTATAATATTTAACTAATTTGAAATATTGTATAGCAAACTTATGCTGCTAACATTATTAATTAGCAAAAAAACAGGACTAAGCCTATGTTGATATTACTCTTCCGCCCTTGTTGCTACTACCCACTTTTATCAAACTACTTCAACAACAAACAAACGCCCAACCTTAGTCTTTGATCAGCCAAACAACCTAAAAACTGATCAGACTATCCAAATTTTCACTCCCGCCTTGCGGGATCTTCAATTTTTTACTTTATACTTTTTACTTTTTACTTTTTACTTTCTTCACTTTTTCACTTTAAACTTTTCACTTTTCACTCCCGCCTTGCGGGAACTTCGATTTTTAATTTTTACTTTTCACTTTCAACTTTTCACTTTCCACTTTTCGCTTTCCACTTTCCACTTTTTACTTTTTACTTTTTACTTTTCACTTTCCACTCCCGCCTTGCAAGACTTTCCATTTTCACTCCCATAAATCACCACCCACCTCCTCCACCGCCGCCACCCCCACCACCGGAACTTCCTCCGCCACCACTACCGCTGGAGTAGCCGCCACCGCTGCTCTCTGGAGCCACAGAGCTATTTGATATGGTAGAGGAAATATCATTGCCTATGCTATGGAAATTGTTCGTGTGGAAATTACTGCCGGCATACCAGGCGGGGCTGTAACTATTGTCCTGCATGGCCGCCTGCAATACCGCCGAAAATTTATCACCCCAGATTTTATCTACGCCCAGGGCCATTGCATAAGGCAGCAATTGCTCAAATAATTCCGGTGTATGTTTTGGGGCATTAAACATTTGCAACTGCTTTTCCTCAGCAGCTTTCATGTACATTTTAAAACCTTCGATCTCTGCTTCCAAAGCCAGGGAATCCTCGGATGGCCTTTTTATGAGGTAGGCATAGGAAAGGAAAAGCACCAATGCCAAAAACGAAAACAACAAGACCACCTTAAGTGTAAATGGCAGTGGCACTACATCTAACAGCAGAAATCCTATAAACAAGGCCGTAATAAAAATCACCAAAGTTTTGTATACCAAAGCAAACCTAAAATTGATTTTAAACATTGCAGAGAAAATTAAAATTGGGATGATGAGGAGAAGTGGGACAAGTATTAAAGCACCTATCGCAACAGCACTCGTAAATACCGAAGCTGCATTGTAAAAAGCCACCACAACCCAGAATGCAATAATCAGCAAAAAAGGTATCCACAAAAATTTCCTGTTGTGCCCCAGGTTTATTTTGTTCTTTTCGTCACTGAAACTTTGTAGAAATTTACTGTTCGCCGTAGCAAATCGTTTTTCATATTTTCCATCAGCCTTTATGCTTATTTTACTCCCAGGAAATAAGCTATTCATCAGGGCTTGTTCCTCTTTGGGCAGGTCGCTTATCCCCGTGTCTTTTTCTTTTGTAAGTGTATACTCTGTATCCTTAAAGATGAAAAGCGTAGTCGTTTTTCCTTCCGTTATTTTTATAAAACCCTTCACAGCAAGACTTATCAGCGATACTGTAAGAAATTCCGTTGCCACATTCTTTTTGTTATAGACCGCAATCTGTGCTGGCGACAAATTCCCTGGTACGGCAAACTGCGGTATCACCGTAGGCTTCGGTGGATCTATACCATGTTTACGCCAGGCATTGGCCATGTACAGAATAATAGCCAGCATAAAAGCAATGGCCAAACCCAGCACGCCATATTGCTCCAGGAAGGTAGGCGGCGGAGGTGGTTGCACTACGCCTTTGGTAAAACCGGCGGCGATAGTCAACCCCTCACCGGGTTGAAGGGCATAAGCTGTAAAATAAGCAGCGCCTTCGTACAGGGAATCCTTACATGCTTGTTCTTTGCTGCCATAGGCACCTGTGTAACAACTAGATTGTATAAACTTTGCAGCAGCAGGAAGGTTCACCCGGCAGGTTGCGGTATCTATGTAAAAATTCCAATCCGTTCCTGTTACATTCCAGTAGATTTCATCGTAGCCCTCGAAAAAGCCAACCTGGTTTTGGATCGTATAAGTGATCACGTAATGATGGTCGCCATCATCAAGAAAAGTATTTGCATTGCCAATGCGTATTTCCAGCAGCCCTTTTTTCTCGCTTGTTTTGTATTCTGCGGTTTGCCCGTCCTGCGTCACCGATGCAACTTTTATTTTATTCTCTACCGCAAAGCCATATTTATCTTTTCGGGTAAATGGAATTTTTCTAAAGATGCCCCGCTTTATTTCGTAGCCCGCAGAGATGACCGAGATTTCTTCTACTACCCGCATATTATTAAGCGTATCAATATCTAACTGCACATGGAAGGCCGTGATGCGCTCCTGCGCCAGGCAACTGATAGCAAGGCCAAATACGAAGCAGACAAGAAAGAAAATTTTGTTTTTCACGGCGAAGTTTAGAATTGAACTTTAGGAACTTCCCGCTCGGCAGTATTGGTAAGCTTAAAAAAGGTTTTCTTAGCAAAGTTGAACATGCCGGCAAAAATATTACTTGGGAACGATTCTACTTTTACATTGTATTCCCTCACCGTACCATTGTAGTAGCGGCGGGATTTTTCTATCTCGCCTTCCAGCGTTTCTATCTGGTTTTGCAGGCTCATAAAATTTGCATTGGCTTTAAGGTCGGGATATTGCTCGGCTACAGCGTAGAGGTTCATCAACGCCTTGTTGAGGTTATTCTCAGCTACCTCTTGCTCGCCTACGCCTTTGGCCGCCATAGCATTGGCACGAGCCTGAGTCACGTTTTCAAAAGTTTCTTTTTCATGGGTAGCATATCCCTTCACCGTTTCCACGAGGTTGGGTATAAGGTCATACCGCTTTTTTAGAAATACGTCAATGCTGCTCCAGCCTTCTTCGCATAGGGTGCGCAGGCGTACGAGGCTGTTGTAAATACTTATGGCATAGAGAGTGATTAAAATGAGAATGGCTGCGATTACTATTAGGGATATCATATCTTGTATTTTTTTTAAATGTATAAAAAAATAAACGGGCAGCTGCATTATTAAAATGAAAAATTAGCCTGGGTGGTTTTTATTGATTGGGAGAACAAGGATTTTGAAAGGGTTCTCTTCTTTTATATCAAAATAGAATCCGCTAGTAATTATGCAATCATTTTTTTGTGAATTTTAATACGCTGTTACACTCCTCCTTACCTAAAACCATCCCTCTCACAACCAACAATTACCGGGGCTTGGACCGTAGACCTGGCGAACAAACTTAAACCTAATACAAATTGTGATCGTGCACCCTTTAACAAAAGGCCGGGAAATGTGTTAGATATATGTACCCCTTAGGCCTCTTCGGAATTTGTTTTTATTGGTTTATTGACCGGGGAATTTCTCTAATTTGATAATAATTTTGGTAGAGTTATCCCTAATTAAAATGTGTAACCACCACGTGTAAAGCACATGCATTAACAGGTAAATTGGCAAAAAAAAAGTTTTGAAAACGATAAGTTTATTTTATTATTTTTATCAGAAATAGTTGTACCAGAAACCAGGAACCGCCTGGCGCAAAATCGTAAAATAAAAAAAATGACCAACCAGTAATTTGGGGGAGGTTATCTGAAAAGAAAAATGAGTAAGCGTTCATTTAAAATATTTCAACTATGACAACAAAGACAATTAAAATTTCAGCAGTCGTTTTGGCAACATTTCTCTTAGCCTCCTGCTCCCACCGAATGATAGGTACCTGGACTGTACAACGCTTTGAAACTACAACGCCAGGACAACAGGGTATTTCTTTAAGCAACATTGGTACAATGCAATTCAACAAAAACGGTTCTGGTGAAAAGAATCTCAATTATTCAGTTCTAGGCATTACTCGCAACGATCAAATTCCTTTTAAGTGGAATTGGAATGATGACAAGTACATCTCTATAGAAAGCGAAAGTTCAGATTTTGCTAAAACCTGGATAATTATGACAAATAGAAAGAAATTTCAAAAATGGAAATCTACAGACGGCTCCAACAACATTCAAATCATAGAACTAAAAAAATAATTATGAAATATATTGCCCTACTATTCCTACTACCTTTTATTGCCTGTAACAACAATTCGACAAAGGATGATTCAAAAAAAATACAGGATAACGTTCAAACTATATTGGAAGAACGGGTTCTTACTAAGGCAGAGCAGGATGCTTTAACTCCTGAATCTGTTCTCAATAAACTCAAAGAAGGTAACCAACGATTTAAAACAAATACGTTAACAGCCAGAAACCATTCTAGTCAGGTAAGAAAAAGCGTTTTTGGACAATATCCTAAAGCAGTAATTCTTTCTTGCCTGGATAGCAGGATACCAGTGGAAGATGTTTTTGATAAGGGCATTGGCGACTTATTTGTAGCCAGGGTTGCTGGAAATTTTTCTAACCCGGAAATTTTGGGCAGTATGGAATTTGGTTGTAGCGTAGCAGGTGCTAAGGTTATTGTTGTACTCGGACATCAACACTGCGGTGCTGTAAAGGCCTCTATCGATGATATTCAAATTGGAAATATTAAAACATTAACGCAAGGGATAAAACCCGCAGTGGAAATGGCACAAGATTATGCCGGAGAAAAAAGCGCTAAGAACGACCCTTTCGTACATTATGTAAGCAAAAAAAACGTGTTTAATACAATAGAACAGATACGAAAGAATAGCCCAATTTTAAATGAAATGGAACAAAAAGGGTTAATAAAAATTGTAGGTGCAATGTATCAAATGGAAACTGGTAACGTAGAATTTTATTAAGCTCCGGCCTGGGGTGTACTATCCTTTTTCATCAAGCTACTATTCCAACAAGCGAAATAAGCCTGACCTTCAATCGCATTGATCCACTTCCAACCTACCATTCCACCCGGAATTGAGAGGTCAAAATTTTAAAAATTCTACTCCTGCCACTTTATAATTCACTCGCAGGTCTTTCTTTTGCACCTCTCGTCAATTCCGTGAAAATATTCCTGTTGTATTTAGGACTGCAATTGCAGCAAAGTATAATTCCCTAATTTGCAGTCACCATGTTATCTACCAGGCATGAAATTTTTATTGAGGTGGCGACACACCTGAGTTTTTCCAGGGCCAGCGAAGTGCTTTTTATCAGCCAGCCAGCCATTAGCAAACATATAAAGGCGCTGGAAGCTTTTTACAACACTACTCTTTTTGTAAGGAATGGCAATGCCATCCAATTAGCTGAAGGTGGCTATCTTTTGCTGACAAGGCTTAAAGAAGCAAAAGAAATTCAGAACCAGCTGGAGTTTGAACTTAGTATTCTCAAGGACCAGTTAAAGGCTAAAGGCCAACTGAAACTGGGAGCAAGCACCACAGTAGCTTTATATATTATCCCTAAAATTCTTTCTGCATTCCATCAAAAATATCCTGAAGTAAAAATCAGTTTATTAAACAGAAATACCGACACCATCACCAAAGCTTTGCTAGACCAGGAAATAGACATTGGCATAGTGGAAGGCAAAAAAAAGAAATCGAATATTTTCTACCAGCCTTTTATTAAAGACGAAGTGGTAGCAGTATGTAGTGCAAAAAGTGCGATAGCCAGGAAAAGAACTATCACCATCCCAGAGATCCTCACCTACCCGGTGGTATTAAGGGAACAGGGTTCCGGTACCCTCGCTACACTAAAACACCACCTGGAAAAAAATGGAATTAAATTGTCTGATCTTAAGGCTGACGTTCGGCTGGGAGGTACAGAGGCATTAAAGAATTTTTTAAAAGAAGACAATTGCCTGGGCTTTCTTCCCAAAGGATCCATTATTAGAGAACTGAGGGATGGAGACCTTGTCGCCATCAAAATAGAAAAGTTCCAGATCACCAGGGACTTCTTTTTCATTCAGCGACACGGCTCGGAAAATAATGAACTAAACAAGATCTTTATCAGGTTCTGTAAAAAATCGATATAACCTCAGGTTATAGCCAATAACCATTTCGACTTCCTGTGCACAGCGGTATGATGTAATTTTAATTCATGTTAACTACATTCAAATCGCTTTCATGTGCGAATGCAATTTCCTGTTCCAACTGCGGACAATCCTATTCTCTCTTCGCTATAGAAACATTTGCCCAATGTTGTAATGTTCCACTTTCTGTTTCTTACGATCTGAATGCAGGGTTAAATAAAACTGATCTTCATCACCGGCAAAATAATATGTGGCGCTATGCTGAAATGCTGCCGGTAGAAAATGAGCAAAATATTGTAAGCCTGGGAGAGGGAATGACGGCTACTTTTCCATTAAATAAACTTGCAAACCGCTACGGTTTTTCAAACCTTTATTTGAAAGATGAGTCATCTAATCCTACAGGTTCTTTCAAAGCAAGGGGCATCAGTGTTGCCATATCTAAAGCAAAAGAAAATAATATTACGGATTGCATCGTACCCACCGCCGGTAATGCCGGGGGCGCACTGGCAGCTTATTGCGCCAAAGCCGGTATAGGCTGTGTGGTAGTAATGCCCAAACACACGCCGGCAATTTTTAAAAACGAATGTGAGATATACGGCGCAGAACTGGTGCTGGTGGACGGACTCATCAATGATTGTGCACATATGGTAGCCGAACTGAATAGCAACAACAAATACTTTGATATTTCTACTTTGAAAGAGCCTTACCGGCTGGAAGGCAAGAAAACAATGGGGTACGAAATTGCTGAACAATTTAATTGGGATCTTCCTGACGTAATTCTCTATCCGGCTGGCGGTGGTACTGGTCTAATCGGTATCTGGAAGGCCTTTAAAGAAATGAAAGCTATGGGATGGATCGATGGACCGCTACCGAGAATGATCGCCGTACAATCGGAAAAATGTGCACCAATCTTATATGCATTGCAGGATCCTGCCAACTGGAAAAAGAATTTTTCGCCCACATCTACTATTGCAAACGGACTCGCAGTCCCCTATCCATTCGGCATGGATATGATGCTTAAGGTATTGAAAGAATCCGGTGGCACCGCCATTGCTATAAGCGATGAAGATATTATTGAATCCGTTCAGGAAATTGCGAGGGCCGAAGGCTTATTGATTTCCCCCGAAGGAGCGGCAACCTGGAAAGCGTTGTGTTATTTGCGCCAAACAAAAAAGATTGATGCCGCTGACAAAGTCCTTTTATTGAACACTGGCAGCGGTTATAAATACATGGAGAATCTTGGTCTTTCACATGTTTAATAAATTGAAAATCCTTTTTTTCTCTACGTTGGTGTTCCATTTTCGCGTCCACGACATTGCATGGTGTTTTCCCAGGCAGCATTTTATAATCGTTGAGGTTTATAATAGAAGAGGTGACACCTCCAGAAAAGTGTCACCTCTGTGCCCAATATCTAAATTTTTAAATTTCTTAAACCATCTGCTTTAATTGCCTTCTTTTTTTACGCCAATCAATGGCAAAGAAGTCTGCCTGATCATTTCATTAAATGCAGCAAGGTCTGTCTCCATAATTCTTTTAAGTTTGTTCAGCTGCACATCTGCCTGGCCACCGAGGTCAGCAAATGCCTCTATCACCTGCCTTGCAGGTGCAGCATTGCCGCTACTGGCAAAGTCATACAGACCGGAAATTTTATCGTCTAAACGGATCGGGTAATTCAAAACATCCTGCCCGCTTTTCGCTTTTGTCTGGTGAAGCGCTTCTTCTATCGCAGTCATTTGCTTATTGATGGTATCTGCAGCTTTTTTAATTTCCGGCGGCAATGCCATTCCCTGCAAAGCCGTAAAATCATTGATCTGCTTGCGGATGTCGGTAATGTTTTTGATGGCTGTTTGCATCTCAGAAAATTTATCCCTTACACTCAGCAAAAAATTGAATTGGTCTTCGTAATCTTTTTGTGTGAGGTTGTACACCGGGTTTGCTTTGATCACAAAACTTCCTTCAGCAGAATCTTTATCATTCTTTATTTTATAAAAATATTTTCCGGGTGCAGCCTTTGGGCCGGGCACGTTGCCATGCCATATAATGAGGCCTTTTACTTTTTCTGCAGAATCATATTTCATATCCCACACCAGTTGATTCATCCCTTTGATCACATCAAGTTTTTTATCTTTTTCTTTGGCAAAACTGGAGAAGGTTTTGATTATTTTTTTATCCTTGTCTAAAATGTCAATGCTGATTTTCGCAGAATCTTTTACATCTTTTACATAATAATTCAGCACCACTCCATTCGCGGGGTTCATGCCTGCATTCTTTGCATTCGCATTCCGGTAACCATTATACCGATAAGTATTGTTTACGTCATAAGCGTATAAAGATTTATCCAGGATGCTGTTGTCTTTTTGTTGTACCATGCCAAGATCATCCAGCACCCAGAAGGCACGGCCTTGAGTTGCTACTATAAGGTCGTTCTCTTTTATGGTTAGATCCGTTATAGGCACCATCGGAAGATTCAATTGAAAAGACTTCCAGTTGGCACCATCATCATAGCTGATGTACATGCCATACTCAGTGCCGCAATATAACAGACCTGGTCGTTTTTTATCTGCACGAATAGCACGGGCAAAATGCATGGCCGGTATACCGTTGGTTATTTTGGTCCATGATTTTCCGTAATCAGAAGTTTTAAAAATGTACGGTGTAAAATCATCCTCTTTGTATTTTGTTCCTACAAAATATGCTTTGCCTTTTTGGAAAGGATCTGTTTCCACGCAGTTCCACATCATCCATTTTCCGGCAGCAGGGGGAGTTACATTTTCCCATTGCTTACCGCCATTTTTACTCACATGAATCAAACCATCATCACTACCTGTCCACAAAAGATCTTTCTCCAATGCAGATTCAGTAGCAGTAAAAATTGTACAGTATACTTCTACACCTGTGTTGTCTTTTGTGATAGGTCCGCCACTGGATGCCTGGCGTAATTTGTCGTTTGTAGTCAGGTCTCCGCTCAATGCTGTCCAGGACGCACCTTCATTTTCTGAAGCAAATAAAACATTGCCTGCGGCATATAATTTCTTAGGATTGTTTGGTGAAAAGAAGATGGGAAAGTTCCATTGAAAACGATATTTAGCCACATCTATTCCACCACCAAGGGGATCATCCGGCCATACACTCACCGCCCTGTTCTCGCCGGTTTTGTGGTCTAACCTACTGAGGTAGCCGCTGTAATTTCCGCCATAAACAATGTCGGGGTTTAAAGGATCTGCTACTACGTATCCGCTTTCGGCACCGGCTGTAGGCATCCAGTCATTGGTGCTGATCTGTCCCTCATCACTGCGGGACAAAATGCGCACGGTTGAGTTATCCTGCTGGGCGCCAAGAATGCGGTAGGGATAATGGTTATCTGTACTCACCCTGTAAAACTGCGCTGTCGGCTGGTTCTCGTAGGTACTCCAGTCGTCACCGCCATTAAAACTTATTTGCGCTCCCCCATCATCGCCCACGATCATGCGGCTTCCATTTTTCGGGTCTATCCAAAGGTCATGATGATCGCCATGTGGCGTACGAATATTCTTGTAAGTTTTTCCTCCGTCGGTACTTTTTAAAAAGTTTACGTTGAGTACATAAACGTCATTTTCATTTTTTGGATCTACAAAAACTTTGGTGTAATACCAGGCCCTCTGCCGAATATTGTTGTCACTGCTTTGCAGCGTCCAGCTTTCACCGGCATCGGAGCTGACATACATGCCACCATTTGCATTTTCGATAAGCGCATAAATTTTATCTGTGTTGGAAGGACTCACAGCAACCCCGGTAATGCCCCACAATCCTTTTGGCAACCCTTTATTTGTTGTAATATTTTTCCAGGTTTCCCCTCCATCAATGCTTTTCCATATTCCGCCACCTTCGCCGCCGCTTTCCATACTATAAGGTGTACGCAGAATGCGCCACGTGGCTGCATACAAGACCGCAGGATTCCCAGGTTCCATCACCAGGTCACTACTACCCGTCTGATCATTTACATACAACACTTTCTTCCAGGTTTTTCCACCATTGGTGGTTTTAAAAACACCACGCTCCAGGTTAGGGCCAAACAAATGACCAATAGCCGCCACCCATACAATGTCCGGATCTTTTGGATGAACAACAATTCGAATAATATGCCTGGTATCTTTTAATCCGAGGTTGCGCCAGTTGCGGCCACCGTCATCCGAACGCCAGATGCCAAAACCTTCGCTGACATTGCCCCGCAGCGTGCCTTCGCCTTCTCCTACATACAAGATCGTGGGATCGCTTGGTGCAATAGAAACGGCTCCTATACTGCCACCAAAAAATTTATCAGAAATATTTTTCCAGTTACTGCCGCCATCAATTGTTTTCCAAACGCCACCACCGGTAGCACCAAAATAAAATGTATTTTTTTGATCATGGTCTCCCACTACAGCAGCACTCCTGCCACCACGAAAGGGGCCGACCAGGCGATACTTTGAACCGCTGAACAGCATGCTGTCTGTGTTTACAGAAACATTTTGTTTTTTTTGAGCGAAAGTTGTGGAAGAAAAAATGGTAAGCGCAATGAGCAGAAATCCTTTTTGCATATGGTAAATTTATTAACGGAAGATACAAACTTGTATTATACAAAGGGCCAGGATTTTTTCGCCCTTGTTGGTACCAAACAATTTCATCTAACTACCACTCCAATAACCATCAAACACCGGGGCCTGTGCTCCGCACTGACGAACAAACTGAAACTGATACAAATTATGTTCATCCCACCTTTAATCAAAGGACCGTAAAATGTCTTAGATATGTGTAAACCAAAAGTCGTCTTCACCGAATTTGTTTTTATTGGATTATAGAACTGGGAATTTCTATTTGATCAAAATGCTATTAGAAGTATTCACAGTGCAAGCGTGTAGTAAACAGTTGTAAAACGCAAGCAGTAGTGGTAGGTCTGCAAAACAAAAAGTTTTGAAAACGATATATTTGTTTGGATATATTTATAATTAAAAATAGAAATAGAAAACAACTGGCGGCAAAAACTCTAACGTCGGAACAAGACAAATGAAAATCGTAATGACCAAATTATTTAAAGAATTTTTTGAAAGTGAAAAATCAGGTGGACTGATTTTAATGGCTTGTACAATTTTATCATTAATCATTGGCAACTCCGCTTTGGGTGATGGGTATCATGATTTTTGGGAAACTCAATTTG
>JBBQYS010000096.1:0-12599 GCA_038208485.1 Chitinophagales bacterium | reverse complement strand
GCGGTGGCGGTGGCACAATCTTCCTGAGAGCCACTATAGCCGGCACAGCAAAAACTTTTAACGAAGCCCTTGTAGGTGATAACACTCCCGGAACTCCCGGCGCAGTTGTGATAGATGGGGATGAAACTACTGCTTCCACTTCACCATACTTAAACGTAACTTTTGCTGGTTTACTAGCGCCAATCACGACAGGAGCATATACTAACCTTTCTCCAAGCAACTTTAATAAAGGAATTCTTATTACCTATAACAATGGCACAACAGATTTTATGTCCAGCTCATCAATAGCCAATAGCTCACAAGGAAATCTTACTACTTATACTGCAACAGGTGCAACCGGAACATTCTCAGGCACTTTGTATAACAATAATGGCATGGGACCCGGAACTGTAGTAGTGACAGCCGGTTCTTTTAATATCACTTATTGATCTTTTACATAAATTAAAAACAAATGGCCTGTCGAAAGATCGGCCATTTTTTTTTACCTTAACTTTTTAATGGGGGAGTTTGTACGGTTGATTTTGAACTATAAAAAGCATTCCTTGTTATTCATCGAAGAGGTTTTAGTAAATGTCACATTATGGTTCAGTACCGGAAGCTTTCCCAATCAATTTTTTGGATCACTTACCCTGGCAACATTTTTAATACATAGTTGAGATTGTATTAAGGTTAATTTTGCCAACCGGTTTATAAAACCCCCTGATTCTGCTACCTTTGCGGCGTTTTACCGAACTCTCAAAAAAATCATGCGACTATTAAAAAACTGGGCGATTGCTACGCTCATGCTCACTTTCCTGGTGATACTGGCAGGTAGTATTGTGCGTACTACTCATAGTGGAATGGGCTGCCCGGACTGGCCACGTTGTTTTGGTAAATGGATTCCGCCAACAGATGCCAGCCAGCTACCGCCGGACTTTGAAAAATACCTGCAAAAACAGGACATTGACCATAGTTTCAATGCTTTTCATACCTGGATAGAATATATAAACCGCTTATTTGGTGTGTTGCTCGGTGTGTTTGCCATAATTCAATTATGGCTGGCATACAGAAGAAGGAAAGAATTACCCCGGCATGTACTAAATCTGGCAAAAGCCTTCCTGGCAGCAATAATTATCACTGGTTTATTTGGAGCCCTGGTGGTAAAGTTTAACCTCGCACACCTGAGTGTTTCAATTCACCTGTTGTTGGCAATAGCCCTGACTCAAATAGAACTTGCGTTTATTATTTTCCTGGTAAGAAAGAATAGTTCAATCCAGGTCTCTTCAAACTTAAAAAAATTACTGATGCTTCTGTTTCTGATTGTTTTTATGCAATCAGTTTTGGGCACAGGAGTTAGAATATATGTAGATGATATTTCTGCATCCCTGGATTATACCCAAAGAGAAAAATGGCTAGCTGGACTTCCTTTAATATTTTTGATACATAGAAGTTTTTCGTGGCTCGTATTTATTTTCATTGGCTGGTGTACCTGGAAATGCAGGAATATAGCAGCCCTGAAAACACCCATGATGCTATTGTTTGGGATTGTTATCTGCAGCGTAATTACCGGTGTAGTCATGAATTATATGGACATGCCTGCTACGGCTCAACCACTTCATTTGCTACTGGCAAGCCTGGCCATAACGCAATCGGTAGCTATTTTATTCCTTACAACAGAAAAAAAATAACCAATTGAACCGTTTTTATCCTTTTTGTATTTAGATTTATACCTCCGAAGCCAACTTTACCCGGTTTATGAAAGACTTGTACAACCAATTTTATTATTCTTTTCCAGTACAGCTATTCATATTACACTTTAAGAAATACCAGGTACTATTATTTGTTTGGTACATGGTCTTTAGTATTATAAATGGCGGGTTACTTCATGATTATGGTGCGGAGGCCTTGTTTTTTCTCCCGGAATACAATGGCGAAACCAATATGACAGCCCTCATATTGGTGGGTGTATCCTGGGGTATGTTTATCATCTGCTGGAACATAACGACATTTATTCTCCATAGCGGAAGGTTTAAATTCTTATCTGCTACACGACATCCTTTTTTAAAATATTGCATCAACAACTCCTTGCTGCCTATAATTTTCTTTCTTTTTTACTTTGTACGGCTTTACAATTTTGTAAGTGATGAAGAATTAAAAAGTGTTACAAATATTTATGCTGACCTGGCAGGGATACTTGTGGGATTTTTTCTTTTAATGGGCGTTTCTTTTGTCTTCTTTTTCACTGCGGGGAAAACCATTTCCCTTTCTATGCCAATGACAGAGAAGCTTTCTACTGTAGATGCATCTACGCAGGAAGAATTAAAAAGCCGCTATCGTTATGAGCTAAAAGTAAAAACTTTTATTTCTGATAAACTCAAACTTGCTTCGGTAGACACATCCAAATACATAAAAACCTCCTACGCAGAGGGTGTGTTCCGAAGACACCGGCTGGCTACTTTTACTGTTTTGTTGTTTGGTTTTATCTTCCTGGCTTTCCTTGGGTTTTTCCTGGATAATCCTGCAATAGAATTACCAGCCGCCGCATCAATGGTTGTGTTTTTCTCCATTCTAATAGCTTTAGTTGGTGCTCTATCATATTTCCTTCAAAGCTGGAGCCTGCCCTTCGCCATCATTTTATTGTTCCTTGTAAATTATCTTTTTGAGAAAGACATTATTGACCCAAGGAATAAAGCCTTTGGCCTCAATTACATTAATGTGGCAGACAGACCCATGTACAATAAAGCTTCTTTAAATGGGTTGTGTACGCCGGATAAAATCCTGGCAGATAAGGAGAACATGATTGAGATATTAAACAACTGGAAAGCCCGCCAGAATACTGATAAACCATTAATGGTATTTATCAATGTAAGTGGTGGTGGGCTACGCAGTGCGGCTTTCACTATGAACAGTCTGCAAAAACTAGACAGCCTTACCAAAGGCGAATTAATGAAACATACTTTCCTGATGAGTGGTGCCAGTGGTGGAATGCTGGCCTCTACTTATTATAGGGAGCTCTACCGTAGTCTGCCACCTGGGATTACACCATCCCCTTTTTCAGAAAAGAAATATGCTGATGACGTTACCTCGGACATGCTCAATACTGTTTTTACCTCATTGGTAACACGTGACCTTTTGGGAAACCGCCAGAAATTTAAAGTTGGAAAATTCAGTTATATAAAAGACCGAGGTTATGCCTTTGAAAAAAAGCTTGGTGATAATACGCATGGCTTGCTGAATGCTTCGCTTCAGGATGTGATAGCTGACGAACATGCTGCCCGTGTACCATTGGTGTTCTTTAATGCAGTCATTAACAGTGATGCAAGAAAGATGGTGATCAGTTCACAGCCGGTTTCCTTCATGATGAAGTCTACAGATAAAATGTACGACATGAATGCCAGCCCCGATGCGGTTGATTTCTGCGCCTTGTTCAGGAAACAGAACCCCATGAAAATGCGGCTGGTAACAGCATTGCGGATGAACGCCAGTTTCCCTTATATTTTACCCAACGTATGGCTTCCATCCCAGCCGGTAATCGATGTAATGGATGCCGGGCTACGTGATAACTACGGACAGGAGACAACATTAAGGTTCATAGATCATTTTAAACCCTGGATTAAAGAAAATACAAGTGGTGTACTGATTATACAACTTAGGGACAGCCCGGTAGATGACTGGAACGAAGCAGTTGTGACAAAAAACATCAGTGATATGCTGGTAACCCCGGCTACAATGCTGCAACAAAACTGGAATAAGCTGCAACAATATTTTCTTTCTGATCAATATGGGTACCTAAAAAGCAATGCCTCTTTTATATTGAATAAAGCAGAGATCACATATATAGCCTCCAACAAAGACAAAACTGCAGCTATGAGTCTTCACCTTACTGCAAATGAGAAAAAAGATGTGACCTCGTCTTTTTACAATCCGCTCAATCGTCCGGCAATAGACACTATCGTAGGAAAATTAAAAAGCAACAGGCTGCAATAAACTATTGGTTGATTCTGTATTCCTTCTTAGACTTCATGAATTCATTTTACTGATTCTACTCAGGTAGAGAGATTTTTGATTAATTTGTCGGGAACCAATTTAATTAATTGCATAGTCCTTAATGGCTTAATGAAGAAATATACCCAGCATATTTATTACTCAATGCCCGTGCAGCTTTTCCTGCTGCATTTTAGAAAATACCAGGTACTGTTACTGGTATGGTTTATTTTATATAGTACCATAAACGGTGATTTTTTTAAAACCTTCGGCGTAAAAGCGCTTTTTTTTATACCAGAATATAATGGACAGAATAGTTTCCTCGGGGTGTTCCTGGTTGGTGTAGCCTGGGGAATGTATATGGTCAGCTGGAATATTACCACATTTATTCTGCATAGTAAGCGCTTTAATTTCCTGGTAACTACTACCCATCCTTTCCTGAAATATTGTATCAACAACTCCTTGCTGCCGTTGATCTTCACCATTTTTTATTTTGTACGGTTGTACCAGTTTGGGACCGAAGAAGAACTAAAAGGCAGCCTAAACATTTATGCAGACATGGGAGGAATTTTATTGGGCTTTGCTTTTTTAGTATTGATTTCCTTCGCCTATTTTTTTACTGCAGGCAGAACTATTGACAGATCGCTTCCACAACGTAAAGACATTCCCTCTTCTACATTTCTTCCAAAACAGCTGAGAGAAGAAGCACGGAATGGCGTACTGGTAAAATATTTTATAGGTGACGACATGAAGTTTACAAGAGTAAGCAGCCGAAATTATGTCAGCCAGTCTTATGTAGATGATGTCTTCCGCAGACACCACATTTCTACCCTTGTTGTCCTGGTCCTCGGGTTTTTCTTTCTTGCCATTGTTGGTTTTTTTCTTGACAATCCGGTTTTAGAATTACCAGCAGCTGCGTCTATAATATTGTTTTTCGCATTGCTCATAGCAACGATGGGAGCCTTATCCTATTTTCTGCAGAGTTGGAGTTTACCTTTTGCGATTGTTCTTTTACTCATTATCAATTTCCTCCTTTTTCATGAAGTGATAGATACCCGAAACAAAGCCTACGGATTAAATTATACCAATAAAAAGGAGCGGCCATTATACAATAAAGCCTCACTACATGCACTGTCTACGCCCCAGATTATTGAGGCAGACAAAGCGAATATGACAGGTATTTTAAATAACTGGAAAGCCAGGCAAAATGAAGCAAAGCCATTAATGATCTTTATTAATGTAAGCGGTGGCGGTTTACGATCGGCAGCATTTACCATGAACAGCCTGATGCAGTTAGACAGCCTTACAAACGGAGAACTGATGAAGCATTGTGTAATGATGAGTGGTGCAAGTGGTGGGATGATAGCTGCTACATATTACCGGGAACTTTACCGAAAACAAAAAGACAGCTTGTACAGTTCTGTTCGCTTCAGAAAAGAAGTTACTGATGCAGTAACAGGTGACCTGCTCAATCCCATTTTTACTTCGCTGGTTACCCGAGACCTTTTATTTAACCGCCAGGAATTTACCTCCGGGAAATTTAAATACCTCAAAGATCGCGGATATGCCTTTGAAAGAAAACTGGCAAAAAACACACAGGGTCTTTTAAACACTACACTTGCTGCTACAAAAAAAGACGAAGTGGAAGCGACTGTTCCAATGCTCATGTTTAATGCCGTCATAAACAGTGATGGAAGAAAACTCATCATCAGTACGCAACCTGTATCTTTTTTGATGAAGCCTGCTGAAACAAATAACGACCCGACTATAGGTGCTGATGCCGTTGATTTTACTGCTATGTTTCGTGAGCAAAATGCTATGGACCTGAAGCTGGTGACAGCCCTGAGGATGAATGCCAGCTTTCCGTATGTGTTACCAAATGTGTGGCTGCCCAGCGACCCGGTTATAGATGTAATGGATGCTGGCCTGAGAGATAATTATGGCCCGGAGACCACGATGCGCTTCATTGATCAATTTAGAGATTGGATAGCTGCAAATACCGGCGGAGTGCTCATCATACAACTGAGGGACAACATGAATGATAACTGGCAGCAATTGACAGAAACAAAAAATATAGGAGACGTTATGCTTTCGCCCGGTACGATGTTGCAAAAAAACTGGGGAAAGATCCAGCAATATTTTATGACTGATCAATATTATTACCTGAAAAGCAATAGCCCGTTTCCTTTACAAAGAATTGAAGTAATGTACATAGCGAGCAATAAAGAAAAACAGGCAGCTATGAGCCTTCACCTGAGTGCTAATGATGAAAGGGATGTGGTTAATTCTTTTTATCACCCACAGAACAGGGCAGCCATTGATAGTATCAGGAAGGCATTAGGTCGCTAAGGGTTGCAGCAACCTGAAAGCTTTTTTTACATTTTCTATATTTAATTCTGCAGCGGTTTCTACCGGCTCGCCATCTATATGCAGGGGTGCCATTTCTAAGTTCTTTACAATTACTTTTTGGGATTGAAAATAAAGAATGTGCTCATCTTTTTTCTTTGCAGCTTTCATCAGGTTTCCCATCATGAGGTGTTTTATCAGGCTGAGTATAAGTTTTGGTTTACTCATTTTCTGCGCTATTACTACATCAAACAATCCATCACTTAAGCTGGCCAGTGGTGCGATCTTTACATTATTACCAAACTGGTTGCTGTTGGCAATGCAAATGAAATACGCCTCTGTAATGATCAGTTCCCCATTGATCTGCAATTCAAAACTATAAGGTTTTGCTGTGGCAAAATTTTTTAATGATTGCTGAATGTATGTGGCTATTCCCCTGGTTGGTTGCTTTGCAAATTCATGCGCTACTTCTGCATCAAACCCCAGGCCGCAAAGCATACAGCTGAATTTATTATTGATAAAGAAACCATCAACCCAGAGCGAATTATTTAAAAAAATAACATCCAGGGCTTTGTCTATGTTGGCAGGAATATTTACTGTAAAAGCAAGACCATTGCCGGAACCCATAGGTATAATACCAATCGAAATTTTTGTTTTAAATAAGGCAGCTGTTACCTGGCTAATGGTTCCATCGCCCCCACAAATCACTATATCAGTATATTTTTCTTTGACGATGAGTTTTCGTAAATATTGGTAATCGCCGGCAGCATTTGTAGCAGTTATCTTCCAGCGTACCTGCTCTTTTGCACAACGGATATTTATAGCATTCTCTAGTTTATTTTTATTGCCTGTACCGGATATCGGGTTTATATAGAACAGAATATTCCTTTGCATGAAATAATCATTTAGTGTTTTTTTAAACCCTGACGTCATCGTACAGGAATATTATATTTATTGCGCTTTTTAAAGCCAGGTAGCTCAATAACGTTTTTTTAAGTTCTAATTTCTATCACCAGTTTAGCAATACACTTCCCCAGGTAAACCCGCTTCCAAACGCAGCCAGGCAAACCAGGTCATTGTTTTTTATTTTTCCCTGCTCCCAGGCTTCGCTAAGTGCAATTGGTACAGATGCGGCAGTTGTATTACCATATTTATCAATGTTATTAAAAACCTGGTCATCCCTCAGTTTCAGTTTATGCTGTACGAATTGAGAAATTCTGAGATTGGCCTGGTGTGGAATCAAAACTTTAATGTCTTCTGTTTTCATTCCATTTTTATCCAGCGCTTCCATGATCACTTCCGGAAATTTCACCACCGCTTTTTTAAATACTGCCTGCCCATCCATGTTGGGAAAATTCTCAGCATTATCAATCATAGCATGGCTCATAAACATGTTTGCCATTTCTGCATCTTCAAAACTGGCCACAGGATTTTCTTTTGTCCAGTAGTTTGCATGCGTACCGGGGTTATACATGGCAAGTTGTTCTGCGCTGCAACCATCGCTGTGCAAATGTGTGCTAAGGATTCCACGGTTTTTTTCTTCTGTGGGCTGCAACACAACTGCACCGGCACCATCTCCAAATATTACAGAAATATTTCTTCCTCTTGTTGTTAAGTCAAGACCGAAAGAATGTTTTTCTGCACCTACCACAAGTATATTTTTATACATGCCTGTTTTAATGAACTGATCGGCTACTGAGATGGCGTAGATAAACCCACTGCATTGGTTGCGAATGTCGAGCGCACCAATTTCTTTCATAGCCATTGCCCGCTGTAACAACACGCCGCAGCCGGGAAAATAATAATCAGGAGATAGTGTGGCAAAGATGATGAAGTCTATATCCAGGGCTGTAATACCGGCACGCTCTATTGCAATAGTAGCGGCTGCTACACCCATTGTTGTTGTTGTTTCTTCCGTACGGTGGGCATAACGTCTTTCTTTAATTCCGGTTCTTTCCTGGATCCATTCGTCCGAAGTATCCATATACTTCAACAGGTCATTATTGGTAACAATATTTTCCGGTACATAATGTCCGATACCGGCTATAATTGAATTAGGCATGTACAATCGTTTTTGATAAAAAATGGCAATATAAAAAATTGCATCAGGCTATTGAAAAATTTACAATACGCCTTCTTTTATTTCCGTCCAGAGTTCCCGGTAGCAGGTAGCTGCATAGCTACTATTTGCAAACTCCATAATGGGTGCTTTATGCGTACCCATTTTTTCTACATCACTCAGGTAAGGTATATAATTCTGAAAAAATCTTTTGTCTTTATAAAGTTCCGCCATGATTTCATTGTGCATATTTTTCCGGAGATCGGTCATGGTAAAAAAGCACATCATTTTAGAAATATCCAGGCTCTTTTCTTTGAAATAATCCTTTACCATATGATAGGTTCGGATAGAAAGCGTAGTGGGAATTACCGGCATCAGAATGATGTCTGCGGCATTAAAGATATTCTCACTGAGTGCACTGAAACCCGGCGGACAATCAATGAACACAAAATCATACTCATCTTTTAATTGCTTCACCACAGACTTTAACCTGGTTTTTGTCCCCCGCATTTCATCCTGCATGATCTCAAAACTCTTGGCAGAATTATCGGCCGGGATCACATCAAGCAATTCGAAATCGGAACTCATGATAGCATTTTCCAGATCTGCATCTTTAGTGATGAGTTTCTTAATACCCGGGTGAATTTTTGGTTTCACTTTGTAATAGAATGAAGAGGAGCCCTGCGGATCTATGTCCCATAGTAGCGTTTTATAACCATCTGCTGCTGCCAGGTAGGCCAGGTTTACACAAGAAGCAGTTTTACCCACACCACCTTTCAGGTTGTACAATGCGATCGTGACCATCATCCAATTATTTATCTGTGAGAAAAAAAATAGATTTAAGGCAGGTAAGATAACAAAAATTGTGAGTTTCACCGAAATGGTTAGCAGCACAACGTACTTAAATTATTAGAAAAAGATATTTGTGGTTTTTAGAAAAGATTACGCTTTACCTGCCGAAATTTTCCAGGTCATCGTGAACATCTGGCAGTTTTGTCAGGTAGGCTTTAACGATCAAATATCCACCGATGCCACACATCAATGCAAAGAGGCCGACGCCAATCAAATTTTCCTGTCCAAAAAAAGCAAGGCCTAATATTGCGCCTGAGAATTCAAGCCCTACCCATGCTCCAATCAGGTAAAGTTTCCAGCGAAGAGAAGGCAGTCCTTTACGAACGGCGAGATGTCCAATTTGCTGGCATAGGAAGATGAGGGCAATAATTTCTAACATAGTTTTTCAAATATCTTAAACCAGGTCAATATCAAAATTTACAAGTTGTACAAATTCATTGATCCTTGCATCAATATCCTCTTTTGTAATTTCTTTCATGCGCTCAGGACCAAATTTTTCTACACAGAAACTAGCCATCGCACTTCCCACAATGATTGCTGTTTTCATATTTTCGAAGCTGATATCTTTTGTTTTGGCCAGGTAGCCAATAAAGCCTCCGGCGAATGTATCACCGGCACCGGTTGGGTCAAAAACTTCTTCCAATGGTAAGGCTGGTGCAAAAAACACATGGTTTTCATGAAACAACAATGCACCATGTTCTCCTTTTTTAATGATCAGGAATTTAGGCCCCATTTTCAAAATCGCACGTGCAGCTTTCACCAATGAAACCTCGTTGCTCAGTTGTCTTGCCTCAGCATCATTTACCAATAGCACATCTACTTTTTGTAAAACTTCTTTCAAATCTTCCAGCGCACTATCCATCCAGAAATTCATTGTATCCATTACAATTAGTTTCGGGCGGATCTTCATTTGGTTGATCACAGAAAGTTGCAGTTTTGGCATCAGGTTGCCCAGCATCAGGAACTCAGTGCCCTGGTAGCTATCCGGAACTTGCGGATCAAAATCTGCCAATACATTCAGGTCAGTTACCAAGGTATCCCTGGTGTTCATATCGAGGTGGTATTTTCCACTCCAGAAAAAAGAAGGTTTATCTTTTACTACCTCTACTCCATCAAGAGAAATATGACGGCGTTTCAGTTCCTCCATTTCCTCTTCGGGAAAATCATTACCCACGATAGAGATCTGCTGCACAGGAGTTACAAAATTTGCCGCAGCATAAGCTACATAAGTTGCAGAACCACCTATGATCTTATCTACTTTGCCAAAAGGCGTTTCTATTGCGTCAAAAGCCATTGTTCCTACTGTGATCAGAGCCATTTTATTTATTTTTTATATTGAAGATTTTATTCTGAGATTGCTTAAAAAACGGGGCAAAAGTAGTACTTAAAATTTTGTTTTCCCTGTATGGCACAGTTTTGCTGTATTTTTAAACTATGCTGGTAACAATACATCCCGAAGATCCGCAGCCAAGGCTTATCAAACAAATAGTGGAATGCCTGAAAGATGGTGGAATTATCATTTATCCAACTGATACTATTTATGGTATTGGCTGCGATATTTTTAAGCCAAAATCTATAGAAAAGATCTGCAGGCTGAAAGCTGTAGATCCACAGAAAGCACAATTGTCTTTTATCTGCCGCGACCTGAGCCACCTGAGCGATTATACCAAAAGCATAGATACGCCGCTTTACAGGATGCTTAAAAATCATTTACCCGGTCCTTATACATTTATTCTTCCTGCCAGCAAGCAGGTGCCTAAATTAGTGCAAAGTAAAAAAAGCACGATTGGGCTAAGGGTGCCCGACAATGAAATATGCCGACATATTCTTGATGTGTTGGACAATCCATTATTGAGTTCCTCGCTGCCAGGAGATGGAGATGTGGAAACTTACACTGACCCCGAAATCATGCAGGAAACTTTTGGCAGCCAGGTAGATTTCGTTATTGATGGTGGCTTTGGAAGTATGGTACCAAGTACGATAGTAGATTGTACAACAGATGCATGGGAAGTGCTGCGTGAAGGAAAAGGTGCATTTGAAGCCTGATCTATTTACCTTTTACAAAATCATGCATCGCCTGCGCTACAGAAGCCCCATAATATTGTATTGCTCCCAACACATTTATTTTCTCCGGTTCTGCTGTATTTAATTCCAGGTTATAAAATGCTGCTGATGCACTGTAGTCATCTTTAATAATTATTTCTCTTCCTGTTTTTGTTTCAAACTTTTCCGACAAATAACTTTTGTGTTGGTCTGGATGAAATGGCAAAGCAAGGGACAAATCAATTAACCACTGTTGCATTCCCTTTAATGAATCTGCCAGATCAGGAAACTCTTTTTTAAAAGCTTCCAATTGATAATGAACCCGCTTTTTTTGTAACACTACAATATTTCTTTCTGAAGGTAAATGAGCCAATAATTCCGTTAGCAACTTACGGGGGTTTTCATTTTTATTTTCCAGGCAGCATTGATGAAGCATAGGTGCATTGCCCTGCATATCATCTTTTAGCAGGGTAAATTGAAAAACATTTTCCCGGTAAGGCCATTGCCCGTTTTTTAAAGGAACGGCGCTCCTCCATGTTTGCAAATCAAGAAAATATATTGGGCTTGATTGCCTGAGCAGTTGAAGGTATTGGGCATCAGGTTGCGGTGGTTCTACAGGTGATGTAAAAAGATCCTTTGGATGACACAGACCAAGGAAATCACATGCATAAGGACTAAAACAATGATCACCGGTTTCAATAGCAGGCTGTGTTTTTTGCACAGTAATTTCCAATAACTCTTTTACATTTTCCGCAATCTGCTCTTGCAATTTTTTTACCTCAGGTAAAACGGTAATTGGTTTAAATAATTTCCGCAGCTCCAGCTCTCCTTGCCTGGTGTAATTTTTATTCAAGTGCACCACTACAATATCTGCCAGGGAAATTCCCGAGTTTGTTATGACATAGTATTGTAATGCCGCATCATCCACCTGCGCTGGTTTTAGAGAAAGTGAACTTTTCACTTCATAAGCTATCCAGCCTTTGCTGGTTTTTATCAGTAAGTCTACAGCGCAGAGAATTCCTTCATACTGAAATGCCGCTTCATAAATTACCTGGTGACCCTGCCGGATATATTTTTCAGTATTAAACACAGCCTGCTGATAGAGCCAGGGCTGGGGCGGACTCGCATCTACTCCTTTTGGAAAAAGTTGCTGAGCAAGAATACCAACATCTGTTCCCCGCTGAAAAATTGCTGCCTGTGCCTCAGACATGACATCTTTTTCTTTGGGCCGGTGCTTGTGCAGCCACAATCTTTTGTGGCACTGGCAACCATAGAGATAGGTTGTTTTAGAAAGTACATGTTTTGGGGGGAGCATCTGTTCAAAGGTAAAAAAGAA
>JBBQYS010000095.1:0-12695 GCA_038208485.1 Chitinophagales bacterium | reverse complement strand
ATCATAATAAACAAAAACAACATCCCTCACCTTTTTCTCACACGAATTCTTTCATTTATTTATCTTCCTCCAACCTTCCTCCCCGGGGCCCGGCGCCCCCCCCCCCAGATATACTCAATCAAACCCTCACCCGAAATTGTACGAAATAATTCAAAAAAATAAGCAGCAATACGACTTGCTCCTAAGAAAGATTCTTACTTACAAGAATGACTTACTTTCCATCAAACTAAATAAAAAAGAAACAGATTATAAGCAGCCAGTTTGGAATAACAGATTTTTGTCCGGCCTTGATATTGTTTCTCTTTATACAATAATAGCGACTGAACAGCCAAAAAAATATTTAGAAATAGGTTCCGGTAATTCAACTAAAGTGGCATACAAAGCCAAAACTGATCATGGGATAGAAATGAAAATTATTTCTATAGATCCAATGCCAAGAGCAGAAATAGATGAATTAGCAGATGAAGTTGTCAGAGAGCCTTTTGAAAAAACCCAGAGAGATATTACGAAAGAACTGGCATCAGGAGATATTCTTTTTATAGATAACTCCCATAGAATACTCCCTAATTCTGACTCGACAGTTTTTTTTCTTGATGTTCTCCCTTTTCTTAAACCCGGTGTGATTGTTCATATCCACGATATATTTTTGCCTTATGATTATCCGGAGGAAATGTGTGAACGAGGATATTCAGAACAATATGGACTCGCAATTTACCTTCTTGCAAATCCGGAAAAGTTTGACATCATTTTACCCAATGCTTTTGTGTCTGGAGATAAATATTTATCCTCAATCTTACAAGAATTTTGGAATGATGAAAAACTAAAGACAGTTGAAAATCACGGTGGATCTTTTTGGTTTAAAATAAAAGATTAGTTTATTAGATTTCTTTTGTCAGTTTGATAGTAGCAATGTTCAAATGACCCTTTCCGAAAAGTTTTATTTTTTAGCTCTTCAAACAAGCTTTAGGCTTTGCTACAATAAATTGGATGATAATTGTTGTCATGCTGAATTTTGTTGAAATATTTCGTTTTTAGGTTCAAAAGGAAAAAAAGGATATTATTAAGAAAAACTTACAGACTCATTTAGCGGAGTTGTAGACTCTAAAAATATTTTCAAGAAAGGACTGAAAATAAATTACCAGGATTGGTCATGAAACAGAATAAATCACTGATTCGACCCTTCCACATTCGGTGCCGTAAATCCGCCTTTCTCTTTTTTCTTCTGCAGCCCGAAGTTATACCTGAATTTCAATCCTATTCTCCGGCTATCATTTTCCCTGCGTCCTGTGGCCTGTATGCCATTTTGATCCAGGGAAAAATCGACTGGATTTGTGTACAAGGCATCCCTGAGAGAAAGAGAAACTGTGCCTTTATTTTTTAATACATTCTTATTCAGGGAAAAATACAATCCGCCAAAAGACCCGATCTCATAAAAATTCTGCAACCCTTTTGTCCGCATAAAACCCTGCATGTTTACATTCAGGCTACGGGAAAATTTATATTCCTGGTACATAAAAAATACCCAGCCATCATAACTATAGTTTAAAGGCTTGTTCTGGTAAAAACCATCATAGGTATTACGGTTGTACCTGCCGCCGGCATAGAAGAAATATTTACCTCCCGGCGGAATACCACCCACTGCACGGAAGTAAAACTCTTTATTCTTACCGAGGTTATCATAAGTTCTAAAAGCAATTTTTGTCACCTGGTCCTGGTAAGTCACATTACTGAAAATATCCCTGGTATCATTTACACCAATAGAGAAAACAGGAAAATTATCATAGCTCACATTAAATTCATAGTTCGTGGTGAACTGCGGTTTCAGGTTTGGGTTACCTGTTTCAAAGAGATATTGATCTACATATTTTAAATACGGATTCAGGTTCTCATAATAAGGCCTGGTAATAGACCGGCGGTAAATAGCATTTGCTACAAGATCATTCTTGAAGATCTTAAACAAATTATGACTCAGGTAAACGTACGGGAATAAGTCAGTACGTTTGATAGAAAAACTTGTATCAGCAGGCACCTTTTGCCGTCCGACAATATCAGTTGTTTCCAGCCTTAAGCCAGGCTTTAGCGTAAAGCCAAAAAATGTTCTGGCCATTTGAAGATATGTGGCAGAAATTTTTTCACTGTATTCAAATTGATTGGTCTGAAAACTATCTACCCTTCTCTCATCGCCGGGTCTTTGTATAAAATAATCAGCATTATTGTTGCTGCTGCTGTTGCTATATTTCAGGCCAGCCTCCAGGGTAATTTTATTTTTAAACTTATAAGTAAGGTCACTGCGGAAACCAAAAATAGATTTATCATTTTTTTGCGTGCCATCACCAAAAGTACTGTTGGTCGTATTTGCAAGGGGAATATTTACATAGCGCTGGGAATTATCCGCATTAAAAATATTGTATGTGACCTCATTAATCCATTCACTTCCCAGGCTGTCTATTTTATATTTTCCTGTAATGGCATTAGAAAAATAAAATGACTTGTTCTTATTATCTATGAGTGATTGGTTATTGTTTAAAACATTTCCCGTCGCTTTTTTAATCACCACATTATTATTCTCTGCATTGCTGTTGGAGTTATTCAAACTCAGGTTTCCATCATAACTGATATTGAATTTTTTATTGAACTGGTAATCCGTTCCACCACCGAGGTAATGATTGGCTCCGGGATATTCTGTGTAGGAATTTTGCAACACGCTACTACTGTCCAATGCTATTAACCTATCAGAATTTAATCGTTCAAAATTATTTGAATTGCTGTATTGATAACTGCTGAAACTGTTCCATTTACCCGAACTTTTATTTACAGTAATGCCAACAGAAGAGGTATTCTTTTTCCCCTGGAAGCTACTCACATTTGCAGAACCATTAAAGCCGATCTTAACCCCTTTTTTCAAAACTATATTTACAATTCCACCACTGCCGCTGGCATCATACTTTGCAGAAGGGGTTCTTAGTATCTCTATTTTTTGAATACTGTTTGCCGGAAGACTTTTTAGTAACGAAGCAATATCAGCACTGTTCAGTTTCATTTCTCTTCCATTAATGAAAACTGTAGCCGGAGTAGTACTGCTCAGGTAAACATTTCCATCCTGGTCGATAATGGCACCGGGTGTTTTTTCCAAAACTTCGAAAGCATTCGTGCTGCTGTAACTCAATACTTCTGCATCCACGATCTCTTTATCATCTTCCCTGGTGATCAATGGTTTTTTAGACACAACTACCACCTGGTCGAGGTTGGTTATATTATCAATCATTGAAAGATAAATAGTCATAGGCTCCTCTTTCAATGGGATATACTGCGTGGCCGGCAATGCACTACTGGCAGTTACTTTAATAAAATAGTTTTTGTTGGAGGCCAATGAAATAGTAAGTGAATCATTAATGAGTTTATTATACACTACCACACTATCCGGAAGTTCTTTAATAACAATAGTTGCAGAGGCATTACTGTTATTTTCCAGGTAAATGGTTAGGCTGGTGGTTGTTTGTGCTTTTGCAAAAGCAGAAGATAAAACCATGCTAATACAAAATAAATAAAAAGCTTTTTTCAATTCTAAAAATTATAATTCCCGCAGGCATCCTACGGGAATAATTTGATTCAAAAATTTGTTGATGGTTACGTTTGAATTGATAATTTTTTTTGGGATCGTTACGCATTAATGAGTGATATATTCTTAAGATAAACACTATCTATTTACTTCTTTTCTTTGCAAGATCCTGTTTTGCCATAAATACGCTGTAAATGATAATACGTCCGGATTCTTCAAAAAATTCATAAACAACTACATATGGAAATCGGTTGATCTTCCCTTGCCTGACAGGCTTTTCATAAAATGAATAAGTGTTAGGATTGCTTTCCAGTATCTTATAAATTTCCTCTAACTCATTCAAAAACTCTCTACCTAAACCTTCCTTTACTGATTCATACCAATCATACGCTTCCAGTATTTCCAGTACAGCTAAAGGACTAATTTGAAATTTATAAAGCATGTCTTTTTTCTTTCTGAAATGCCATTTCTTTTACTTCTTCCCAATTGTAAGATTTTCCTTGTCCTTTCAGGAATTTTTCTCTCTCCGCCAATATTAATTTCATTCTTGATGCATCGGTATCAATTTCATCTTCAAACAAAGTATAAATAGCCTCAGCTTTTTTATCTTCTATTTCATCAATAAACTGATGCAATTTTTGCCTGATAATCGTAGTTTCCATAATCACTTTACTTTTACCAAATTTACTTATTTTGGTTTACTTGTTATCCTAATCCTTTTTCACCTCAAACAGCTCCTTCTTATCCACCACTTTTACTTTATCCTTTGGCTTTAAGGTTTTACTTACCACATCATAAGGACCTGTGATTACCGTTTCTCCTCCTTTTAGTCCGCTGGTGATCTGTATGTAATTGATATCCTGGATACCGGTTTTTACATCTACTTTTTTTACCACGTCCATGCTGTCTTTTACAAAAACCAACACATCAAGATCATCCACTTCATTACCATTAGATTGTCTCCTCAATTTATCTACAACAGAATCAGGTTTCTCACGGGTGGTCACTGCATTTATAGGAATGCTCAAAATATTTTGCACCACTTTGGTTTGTATGTCCACATTGGCACTCATTCCCGGGCGGAAAGGAAAACTTCCTTTGCCCAAAAGATCAGTGTAGCTTTCCTTTATTATACGAACGTAAACTTTGTATTGTGTAACGTCAGTGCCGGCAGCAGAACTTAGCGCATTCTGTGCAGCTGCTCCATTATTACTGCTGGCTATCTGTGTCACTATTCCTTTGAAACGACGGCCACTGTAGGCATCAATATCAATCAGCGCACTATCTCCAAGTTTTACTTTAGGCACATCATTTTCTCCCACATCTACCCTGATCTCTATTTTATCCATGTCTGCAATCCGCATCATTTCTGTACCCACATTAAAACTATTACCACTTACCTGCTCACCTTTTTTTACATTCAGCAAACTAATCACACCATCCATAGGAGCAACGATCGTGGTACGGCTAAGATCAGTATTGGCTTTAGCCAGGTTTTCACGGGCACTTTGTACTGCTGCTGCACCACCTCTAAGCCCTGCAACCGCTGCATTGTAATTGGCCACAGCAGATTTATAATTTGCATCTGCCACATTAAATTCACTCAGGCTGATTACTTTATCATCGTATAATTTTTTCTGCATATCATAGGCTTTTTTTGCCTGGTCACGCTGTGCATCAAGAGCGCCCAGCGCTGCCCTGGAATTAGCCACCTGCGCCTGGCTCTGTGCCACACCTGTGGCAGCCTGGTTTTTCTGAATATTGTATATGTCAGCATAGATACGGGCCAGCACCTGCCCTTTTTTTACTGTATCACCTTCAGCGACCCTCAACTCAGTGATTTCACCGGCTATATCCGGGCTTACTTTTACTTCAATTTCCGGATAAACTTTTCCGCTGGCATTTACGACTTCTATGATAGTGCGACTTTCCACTTTTTCTGCAGTTACTTTAATGCCTTCAGCTTTACCAAAAACCCCCATTGCACTCATCACTACCAGCAGCACCACTACTATTCCCGCTATGATTAACATCCATTTTGTAGATTTCTTCATTGTTGTATTGTTTTATCCTGAACAGTTATACGCTGCTTTATTTACTTATTTTATTTTGATTATAATTTTAGACCTGCACCTTTATAATACTCGAGCACTTTCATTTTAAACACATAATCAAACTGGTTAAGCGCATATTCCAATCTCGCCCGTAGCAAGTTGTTTTGTGTAGTGATCAGGTCGAATGTACCAAGCATTCCTACGTTAAATCTTTTCTGTGCAAAATCATAAGTCGTTTCATTTGTGGTTATCCCTTTTTTGCTGGCATTTACTTTTTCCAAAGCAATGATAGCTGCTGTGTAAGCAGTATAAATATCTTGTTTAAGCTGAAGGTTATCCTGTACTTTTTGTATCTGCAAACTCTCTTCATTTAGCTTACTTCTTCTATAATTTGTGCGTAAAATACCACCGTTGAAAATGGGAACAGAAAGCCCGATACCAATTGCCTGCCGGAAGTTATTGTCTAGCTGGTTAAAGAAAGCCTGTGGCTTTGCAAAGCCTGCAATACTTCCCTGTGTAAAAGTCGGTTGCTGAATATTGTATATCTGACCTCCAACATTTACTGTAAATGGAGTAGGAACAAAATCTCCGATCACCTGGTTGTAAAAAGCCCTTTTTTGGAAAGCCAGGTAGTTTGTACTCAGAGATCCAAAAGCGGAAATTGTAGGATACAAAGCACCTTTGGCAGCTGCTGTGGCTTTTACAGCTGCATTTAATTTATACTCGTTAAACTTTTGTAATGGTTGATTTTGCAATGCCGTCAGGTAGACATATTCCGGCTGCAAATCTCCGATTGGCTCTACTGGAATAGCTTCCACAGGTGGAGTTTCTACCTCGAACGGCTCAGCTGCATCTATACTCATGAAAGATTTCAAGCTAAGGATGTTTTGTGTAACTGATCCTTTTGCTGAAATGTAATTTGAACTATCCAACGCTAACTGTGCTTCAAGTTGAGATAGATTTATTTGTGGAAGTACGCCGACATCCACTTGTTTCCTTGTATTGTTTAGCTGAGCCTGTGTCTGCTGAATTTGTAGCTCAGCAATTTTCTGCTGCTCTTTCGCTAATAAAATTTGCAGGTACACATTAGCAGCACTCAGTGCTATATCGTATTGAAGTTTGGCTACATTTGCTGTCGCTGCCTTTAGCTCCCATTCATTGGCCAGGTTTGTATTTCTTTTACTAAACCAATTGAAAATATCTGCGCTGGTTTGCAACTGAAACCCCGAAGTAAAAAAAGTTTGTGTTACCCGGCTAAATGTAGTAGGATCCTGGTTGTTACCGCTGTTTATAGAGGTATTGCCATTAAAATTAGCAGAGGGCAATTGGGAAAGCTTTCCCTGTTGGTAAGTAAGCGCAGCATTTTTTACCTGGATTTCCGTTTGTTTTACACCAATATTGTTGATCATAGCATAATCAACAATACTTCGCAGGTCCCATTTCTTTTGCGCTTTTGCCTGCCAGGTGCCGAATGCCAGGAGAAAAATTGTAATAAATTTCATGTTTTTCTTTTGTAAATCTATAATTGTCATCCGCCAAAGCGGAACAGGCAATTGAATGCTACATCACCATATTTATGAATAAAAATAATTTTATATTCATTTTGTGCACAAATGTAAAATTTGTCTCTCAATTGTCTGATATACTATTGTATGAATGGTATATTCATGTGATAAAAGAGGAAAGCGCTTCCGGGCATGAAATTCGCAGGTATAACTGAATTAGCATTTTGTTACGAACATAATGAGCCTACTATACGTAAGTTAAAAGAACTTCTTACTTACTTAAAAACAATAAACAACTGACATAATGAAATATTTATTATCTGCATTTTGCGCATTATTCATTTTCGCTTCCTTTACTTCCTGTGCCCAGCAAAAAAAACAATCTGCTGTTTTGACCACTTCTGAGAATCTTACCAATTATAGCAAAGCCACTTTTGCTTCCGGTTGTTTTTGGTGTGTAGAGGCAGCATTTGAAAGTGTAAAAGGAGTAAAAGAAGCGGTATCTGGTTATAGCGGTGGCGCAGAAAAAAATCCTACCTATCAGGAGGTAGGCGGAGGCAGCACAGGGCATGCAGAAGCTGTGGAGGTTTATTACGATCCTAAAGTGGTGAGCTATGAAACTTTATTGAAAGTATATTTTGGTTCAATGGATCCTACACAAGTAAACGGGCAGGGACCTGATCGTGGCAAGCAATACCGGTCAATTGTTTTTTACCGTACCGGCAATGAAAAAACAGCTGTTGAGAATTCTATAAAGGAATTAAATGCTACCGGAAAATACAAATCTCCTATTTCGGTGGAAGTGATGCCATTAACCAAATTCTGGGAAGCGGAAGGTTACCATCAGAACTATGTAAAGAATAATCCAAATGTGCCTTATGTTCGTGGAGAATCTGTCCCAAGGATAAAAAGATTCCAGGCACAATACCCTGAACTGATCAAACAAGGAGAGAAATATTAGTCCTACTAAGTGAAGTACAACCATTGGTTTGAATAAACCATTTTTATAAAAAATTATTTTGTTTGCTTATTGATGCTTAATTTCGATTTCAGAATGACGAATCAAACAATATATACTATCAACTATTATGGCAGCTATTGGAAAAGCAGCCGGGTATTTTATTGTTGAATAAAAAATAAAAATTGAATTTAACATACAAAATCCCGGCTTAGTTAGCCGGGATTTTTTTGTACCAAAAATTATGCTATGCAGCCAGCAGAGAGATTAAACCAGGTGAGCGAATATTATTTTTCAGCAAAGCTGAGGGAAATAGAGGCTATGAATAAGGCCGGAAAAAATGTGATCAACCTGGGCATTGGCAGTCCTGACCTGCCCCCGCACCCTGAAGTGATGGCTACGTTACAAGAGGAAGCAGCAAAAGCCGGGAACCATGCTTACCAATCATATAAAGGAAGCCTTACATTTCGCCAGGCAATTGCTGATTGGTATGCAAAGTGGTATGATGCTTCTGTAGATCCTGAGACTGAAATACTTCCACTCATTGGCAGTAAAGAAGGCATCATGCATATTTGTATGACGTATTTTCAGGAAGGAGACGCTGTCTTAGTGCCTGATCCCGGCTACCCAACTTATGCTGCGGCAGTAAATATCAGCGGAGCCACACCAATGCCTTTTAGCTTAAATGAGGCCAATAATTTTGAACCGGATTTTGAACAAATAGAAAAGCAAATTTTAGAAAATGCTGAGCTGAACTTTAAAGCAATGTTCATCAACTATCCTCATATGCCTACCGGCAAGAATGGATCTGTTGAACTGTTTGAAAAAGTCATTGCATTTGCAAAAAAAAATAAGCTACTCATCATTCATGATAATCCTTACAGTTTTATCCTGAATGAAAAACCACTGAGTTTACTTGCAGTGCCCGGAGCAATGGATGTGGCCATTGAGTTAAACTCTCTGAGCAAATCACATAACATGGCGGGCTGGAGAATAGGAATGATGATCGCTTCTAAACAAAGAATAGATGAGGTGCTGAAGTTTAAAAGCAACATGGACAGTGGCATGTTCCTGCCACTACAACTGTCTGCAGCAAAGGCTTTGAGCCTGGGTGAAGATTGGTTTGATTCGCTGAATGAAGTGTACAAAAAAAGAAGAAATCTTGTCTACCAATTGTTAGACTTATTAAAATGTAGTTATACAACAACACAATGTGGCATGTTTGTATGGGCTTCTATTCCTACTGAAGAAAAAGATGGATTTGCTTTTAGCGATAAAGTTTTATCAGCAGCAAATGTGTTCATTACCCCCGGAGGGATTTTCGGAAAAGAAGGGCTCATGAATGTTCGGATAAGTCTTTGCAGTAATGAAGAAAAATTGGAAATAGCCATGAACCGTATTACAGCATCTAAAGTCATTACTCATGTTTAATACAGTTACTATTATTGGTACGGGTCTGATTGGAGGATCTATGGCCATTGCTCTCCGGGAGAAAAAGCTAGCAAAGAAAATAATAGGCTGTGGAAATGATGAAGAAAGCCTGCAGCAGGCATTATCACTGGGTTTGATAGATGAAATACTTACGCTGGAAGAAGGCGTAGCCCAGGCAGATTTCATTTACATAGCTATACCTGTACATGCTGCAGTGCATGTGACTGCAAAAGTTCTAGACCTGGTCAATGATGCGCAAATAGTTGCTGATGCGGGATCTACAAAAGAAAAACTTTGCCGTGCTATTGCAGATCATTCAAAGAGAAAGAATTTTGTAGCCTCACACCCTATGTGGGGAACTGAGCACAGTGGGCCCGCAGCAGCAGTTTCAGGAGCATTTACCGGCAGGGCATGCGTAATTTGCGAACCTGAACGTACAGGAGAAAACCATCTGCTACAAACAGAATCGCTTTACAACCAACTGGGAATGCATATCGTAAATATGAATGCCCACGATCATGATATTCATGCAGCTTATGTAAGCCACATTTCCCATATCACTTCTTTTGCCCTGGCAAATACTGTGTTGGAAAAAGAAAGAGAGAGAGAGGCTATTTTTGAACTGGCAGGCGGAGGTTTTGAAAGTACTGTGCGTTTGGCCAAGAGCAATCCTGACATGTGGGCACCAATTTTTTTGCAAAACAAAGAAAATGTACTTGATGTCCTCAATGAGCACATTCACCAATTAATAAATTTTAAAACAGCAATAGAAGAAGAAAATAATACAGCGCTTTCTGCATTAATGCAGAATGCCAACAGGATAAAAAGGATTTTACCTTCCTGAATAAAAACAAAAAAATATGAAAACAGAAAACATAGACGCTAAAGAATTGTTGCAACTGAAATTGACCAAACGGCCATTGATCATCAGCGGCCCCTGTAGTGCAGAAACAGAAGAGCAAATGATAGAAACTGCAACCCGCCTCGCTGCTACCGGCAAAGTAGATATGCTGAGGGCAGGCATCTGGAAACCACGAACCAAGCCTGGTTTGTTTGAAGGCATTGGCACCAAAGGGCTTCCCTGGTTGTTGCAGGCAAAAAAAATTACGGGTCTTCCCACTACGGTGGAAGTAGCCACGGCAAAACATGTGCAGGATGCTTTACAGTTTGAGGTAGACATGCTTTGGATCGGGGCGAGAACTACCGTAAATCCATTTAGTGTGCAGGAAGTAGCTGATGCATTGCGTGGTGCAGATATCCCGGTGTTAATTAAAAACCCGATTCACCCAGACCTGGAACTTTGGACAGGAGCTTTGGAACGAATACAGAAATCCGGGATAAAGCAAGTGGGGATGATACACCGTGGTTTTTCCAATTATGGAAATACCGAATACCGCAATGCGCCCATGTGGCATCTACCAATAGAAATGAAAAGGCGTTTTCCTGATATGATCATGATCTGTGATCCCTCACACATTTGCGGAAACAGGCATATGCTGCAAATGGTGTCCCAGAAAAGTATGGACCTTGATTTTGACGGTGTGATGATAGAAAGCCATATAGATCCGGATAATGCGTGGAGCGATGCGAAACAGCAAATCACCCCGGAGCAATTGTCGGAATTACTTGATTCATTGGTGGTAAGAAAAGAACATACTGATAAAAAAGAATTCCTGAATGCATTAGCAACATTAAGAGAGCAAATCAATCACCTGGATGATGAACTGTTTACACTGATGGGTCAGCGAATGAAAATAGCAGACAAAATAGGTTTGTATAAAAAGGAGAATGATATAACGATTCTGCAAACCAACCGCTGGAATGAAATCCTGCAAAAAGCATTAGCAAAAGGCGAAGCAGCAGGACTAAGTGAAGAATTCATTACAAAATACCTGGATGCGGTTCATTTGGAGAGCATTAATCATCAGAATAAAGTGATGAATAGTTAAGCATGGCTTACGTAAATTTTTAAGTAGGACTAATTTTGTAAATTGTATATCAAATTGAAACAAAAAATATGCAATACGGACAAGTGAGCATTAACCCAGAAATTATGAGCGGAACACCGGTATTCGCTGGTACACGTGTTCCTGTCTCAAAATCTTTTTGATTACATTGAAGGAGGTGATGATTTGAGTGAATTTCTGGATGATTTTCCATCTGTAACAAAGGAAGCAGCTATAGCAGTTTTAGAAATGGCTAAGAAAACACTGACAACTGAAAAGCTACTCCATGAAAATTTTGCTGGATGAAAGTTTGCCAAGAAAACTAAAAAGATATTTTGAAACCTCCCATGAAGTCTTTAATGTACGTGACCAGGGGTGGTTAGGTATAAAAAAATGGAATTCTCTTGCAACTTTTAATAGAAAATGGTTTTGAGGTATTTATTACGGTCGATCGTAATCTTACCTATCAACAAAACCTTTCAAAACTACCTATAGCTATTTTCGATTTATGTTCAGTTAACAACAGTCTAGAGACCCTATCTTTATTGATTCCAATAATCCTTGAAAGAATACCAGAAGGCAATCTTTAACATGTTATAGAAATTTCCTAAATACTTGTTCCCAATTCCATAAAACTACAATAACACTTAACTCTCTTTTGGTTGAAAAAATATTTATCCATTACCGACATTAGGAAACTATTTACAGCTGCTGAATAAGCATTTACGTATCTGTTTATCTTTACGCTTCATTTTTACCAAACATGAGCTTTAAAGAATGCTTGGCAAAAAAAGACCTACCCCATTTTGGCAAATATAAAAGTGATCATACCTGCATATAACGAAGCAGGATCTATTGGTTTGGTTGTACAAGCTATTCCATCTTTTGTGGATGAAATAATTGTCGTAAACAATAATTCTTCTGACGAAACAAGCAGCACTGCAGCCGCTGCCGGGGCCACAGTTTTGGATGAACCCGAAGCTGGCTATGGCAATGCCTGCCTTCGGGGATTGGCTTACGTGGCAGAATTGAAAACCAAACCTGATATCATTGTGTTTATTGATGGCGACTATTCTGATTACACAGAAGACATGGAAAAAATTCTACAACCAATTCTTATGGATAATGTTGACTTTGTGGTGGGTGCAAGGGTGCCGGAGTTAAGGGAAAAAAATGCGATGACGCCTCAACAGGTTTGGGGCAATAAACTGGCGGTTTTTTTAATGAAGATTTTTTTTAAAA
>JBBQYS010000094.1:0-12706 GCA_038208485.1 Chitinophagales bacterium | reverse complement strand
CTGCTGCAATTTTTCAATTGCTTCAAAGGTTGCTGTTTTATTTTGGATATCAAATGATAGAGTAATGACCTTGCAGGAATAAGTAGATTCTATTTCTTTTTTTACTTCTTTCAGTCTTTCAGCCCTTCTTCCGGTAATGATTACGTCATATTCGTTTTTTGCAAAAATATAAGCACAGGCTTTTCCAATGCCAGAGCTGGCACCGGTTATTAAAACAGTTTTCTTCATCGTTTATCTTTTGCGGAAAGATACATTCTTTGAAGAAATGATTAAGTTAAGTGGAAGTAATAGCGAATCAGGATGCAATTATAGGATCAGGACGACAGTACCCTTTTGCTGGAATTTTTTACCTGTGTAATCAATAGCTTCTGCTGTCCACACAAAAGTAGAAGTACCCTGCCTGTTTCCTTTGTATTTCCCATCCCATCCTGCTCCAATTTTACTGGTGGAATAAACCAATTCACCCCAACGGTTGTACACCCTGAAATAATTTAGGGTTTTAATGCCCAGGGCAATCGGCCTGAAGACATCGTTTAACCCATTTTCATTAGGAGTAAACGCAGTTGGTACATATAATCCCGGAGGTATTTTAAACAGCCTTACATTGATCGTATCTAATCCGAAACATCCATTGGCATCACTAACCCTTAAATAGTAAATAATGCTGTCTTTGGGATTTGAAACCGGGTTATTAATAGTGGTACTGCTGAGGTAAGTAGAAGGAGTCCAGTTATAAATAGTACCGCCGGTACCGTTAAGTTGTAAAGGTTGCCCAAGAACTACTGCGGTATCTCTCGGACCTGCATCAGCAAGTATTCTGACAACTTTTATAAGCACACTATCATTTACAGGTTTAGGACAACCAAGGGTATCTCTTACTGTAACAATGTAAGTGATATTGGAGGTAGGTCGGATAGAAACAGGATTTGGAATGTTTGTGGCATTTAAAAAAAATGGTGGCGACCAGGTATATATGCTTCCACCAGTAGCCTGTAACTGAATATTTCTGCCATAACAAATGAGGCTATCAGGCCCGGCATTGGCTACTGGATAAGGTACTGTTTTTACTGCTATATCTGTTTCTTTGCTGCATTTTCCTATAGTAGCTCTCACACGAAAAATAGTATTGGCCGCAGAAGGAAACGCAATTGGATTTTGCACATTTGGGTTCACCAATAATTCTGACGGTGTCCAGCTGAAGGTAAGCCCGTCTGAAATAATCCTCAGTTGTACAGAATCAGTTCTACAAATCACAGTGTCTGGCATATTACTAAGTGTAACAAAATCGACCACCCTTACTCTTACCGAATCTGTTGCAAAACAACCGGAAGCATCAAAGAATGTTGCAACATAAGTAGTTGTTACATCAGGGCTGACCAAAGGAGTAAAACTATTTATATCGCTGATATTATAATTGGGGCTCCAGGTGATGGTGCCGGATGTAGTAACGGTGGCATTTAATTGCAGTGTATCAATACTACAAATTAAAGTATCATTGGTAAGCTTGAAAAAAGGTTTGTCTACAATACTTATCGGTTTGGATAATGTATCTATACAACCTTTTTGACTTTTGCTAATGAGCTGAGCTGTGTACGTACCAGGAGTAGCATATGTATGAGTTGGATTTCTAACTGTACTGGTATTTGCAAATCCACTGGAGGGATCTCCGAAATTCCAGGTCCACCCATTTACAGGGCCATAGGTTGCAAATGTGCCATCTGTAAATTGGACAGGAGAGCCTTTACAAACCGGTGCATTACTGGTAAAATCTGTTCGGAATGTTGGGAACAACGAAAGTATTTGTGTGGTAGAATCAGCACATTCTCCACCTCCGTTTACTACTAATTTGATGGTATAAGTGCCTGTATCAGCATAAGTATGCATTGGATTTTGCTCTGTGCTGGTGGTTCCATCGCCAAAATACCAAAGGAAACTAGTATTTAAAGGAGAATTATTCAAATTAGAAAAACTTACGTTCAGGTCTTTACAAAAAGAATAAGTTGGATCAAGTTCAGCTCCCGCAAAATCACAGGCTGATACCGTAATGACAAAATCTTTTCTATGTTCATTAATAAATCTTCCGTTCCGGTAGGATGATACACATACTGAAACCACATATTGGCCGGCTATAGCAGGCGCCCTGCCTGTAATAATCCCAGTCTGTGGATTAATGATAGCGGTGGCGGTGCTAGTTCCATCGCCAAAAGGAAATAATCCTGAAAAGCCTGAATTGTAGATTAAACTATTGTAAGGCGGTGCTGCAGGAGTTGCATATCCGGCATTGGTAGCAGCTCCTCCATCGTAACCCGGGCAAAGGCTATACACCAATGAATCGCCATCAGGATCAGTGGCACTAAAGTCGAGGACGTATTTTTTGTCATAACAAAGAATAGAAATGCCCGTCTGGAACCTCGAGCTATTGTCATTTAAAGTGTTTTGTAAAATCTCAGAACCTGGAATTAATGATACATAAGTAGCTCCCTGGTCCTGTGCATTATTTAACGGAGGTATATTCTGAATACCGGAAATCCGGCAGCAGGTTTGGTACGCATAAGTGTATCCTTTTACATTGTTGGGCAACTCAATTTCTGCAATGTAATACCCACCGCTATAATTGAAATTAGGAGGATTGGAGAGACACCCCGGTGCTGCAAGTATTGGTAATGGGTCTTCCCTGGAGATGTTTATATTTCGAAATCCACCAACAAGTTGATTGTTATCATTGTTAAACAAACCTACCCCAACTATCGTAGGAAGAGCAGCGCATCCACCTCCGCAAAAATTATCACGAAATAATACCAAAGTTATGCGGTAAAATTTCGAATTATTTCCTTCCCGTAAAAAATCATAAAATACCTCACCACCCGTAATATGCTTTGCAAAAGCACAAAACGAAATGCCGATGAACAAAACTGAGAGGTAGATTTTTTTCATTTATATGTGTACTTATTACAAAGAATCCAAATGGTAAAAATAGTTATTCAACCTGGCAGTTTTTTATTTTAATAAGGCAGCCGCTGAAATAGGGAATATGTAAATTACTGAAAAATTGCCTTATTACTTCTTAGCCGACAAACTGAATCTGCAAAATTCTTGTAAAATATGTATCGCCTTTTCCGGTTCCTCCAACATGCCCATGTGCCCACTATGCTTTAATGTATAGATATACGATACAGAGGGCAGGTGTGATTGTTCCAGCACTGATTTATATGGAACCGCATTGTCATGCTCCCCGGCAATGAAAAGTATAGGTTTCCCAAATTCTTTTAGAACCCCGGTACGATCTTTCCGGCTTTTCATTGCTTCATAGTTTTGAATGAGACAGGCAGGAGAAAGGTTCTCTGAACCCCTTATCTGTGCATCTATCAGGTCAATGCTAACCTCACCATCATAAAAAAGATCTGGCACCATCGTTTTTAGAAAAGGCAGACTACCGTTAGCCCTGATAAACTCAATCCCCTTGTCTCGTTTCTTCTTTTTCTCTTCATCATCTGCGTAGGCGCTGCTGTGAAATAACCCGAAGCCTGTAAGAGAACCAGGATATTTTTCAGCAAATGCCAGGCTAATGTAGCCACCCATGCTATGACCGATCATGATGCAATTGTTGATTTCCTCTTCATCCAGAATGCCTTTCAGCACAACGGCATAATCGGACATTGAACTAAAGTTTTCATTAAATTCAGAACTGCCATACCCGGGTAGATCAGGTAAAATCAACCTGTAATCTTGAAGCTCAGGGATGAGTTTGCGCCATATCGTGTGCTCTTCTGCAAATCCATGTACAAGCATTACCGAAGGTCCCGAACCGGTTGTATAATAACTGTTTTTTGTTCCTTTATGTTCAAATGTATTTTGTTTTAATTCTTTCATACAGATTGATTTTTTCTTTTTTGCCAGGACAGAAATCCGGATCTATACATCAATAATATGACCAGAGGTAAGAAGGCATTATTCATTTCCTGTGGTAAAAAGAACCAAAACACCATCAACAGCAACATAAGTACAGTTGTGACTGTAAAATATAATCTCACCCATTTCTTACCGGAAGAAATAAACACTCCCGCTATAACATGAAAAGGAATAGCCCAAAGCAGGTTGTAATTTTCCTTGGTCATGATATGATCAGTCCCCCACCACATAAAGACTAACAGGCAGCCGAGTGCCCCGGTAATAAAGAATAATAATCCATCCATTACAGCAAGGCTGATCTTAAAAAACCGGGAACGGATGGAGAGAATATGTAGCATAACGAAAAATACCAATAGCAAAATGGAACAGTTCATAGGAGTGAAAATGTCTGTTTCAGCTTTTTTCTTAGCAGGAACAAAAGCATTGATTTTTTCTTTCACCAATGACACATTCTTCACACTGTCCAAGGCGATCATCAGGTTGTCGGGTAAAAATTCCTGCTGCTCTGCCGTCATGATAACATCGGTAGGCGCACCCAAAAGCAGGTCGATACCCAGTTTGCTCCAGTCTTTTCTATTGTTGTCTAAGTATAAATGAATGGCATTCCTGAAACTCGTGTTCAGTGGCATTACTGCCGGTAACACAGGTTGTGGCTGATGGAATTTCTTTACCAGGTCTCTAAGCCGGGTGGTACAATTGTCCAGGAAAAAATCATAGAGATAAAATTTATTCTCCTCTAAAATATTGTTATTTAATGCATCTCTCAGCTGTTTTTTTTCTTCCTGCGACAGATCTAACACCTGCTCAGTGATGCCACGGTTGTCCATTTTATTAGCAAACTCAAAGTCCGAATAATATTCTGTGCTTACATAATACATCAATTTCCCGCGGACGAACTTTTCGTAAAAATCAGGGTCATCAAAATTAAAGGTGCCGTAATTGTAGACTACATCTACAACTGCATTGCTATCAATCAAACGAAAGGCACTATGGCCAAAAGTTGAATAGAGTTCTTCTCCCGGCGTTACCGTAAGCAGAGATATCCTCAGGCGTGAACTATCCTGCGCCATTGTATGCAATGCAAACAGGGAAATGATAAGGGTAAAACAGGCAATAAATATTTTTCGAAGCATGCACATTTTTTTTCTGTAATTGCAAATCTAATTTTATCTGCACAAATGTAGTTTAGCCTTATTACAGTAGTTTTGTTGTTCATCAATATAGTATGAAAAAACTGTTGTTATTTATTGTTCCTTTATCTCTCATCTTTTTGTTTAGCTGCGATAAGGATAGTTTTATTGATAGCGGAGATGCAAGGCTGCTTACTTCTACAGATACTGTAAAGTTTGATACCGTTTTTACCAGCACAGGTTCTATAACCAAGTCATTTAAAATAATTAATGTCAACAGCCAAAAACTGAGGCTTTCATCGGTAAAACTAATGGGTGGTGCAGCTTCACCCTTTAAAATAAATATTAATGGCAATGCAGTAACCGAACAAAATGATATTGAAGTAAGGGCTAATGATAGTATCTATGTATTTGTTTCTGTGTTTGTAAATCCTACCCAGGCAGACCTGCCTTTTATTTTATCTGATAGCATCTCTATAAATTATAATGGAAAAACGAAGTTTGTACAATTACAGGCTTATGGACAGAATGCTGTTTTCCTGGATAATTTTCATGTGGTTTCCAACACCAGTTTTTCTAATAATAAACCTTATGTAATTCTGAACCGGCTTACTGTAGATGCTAATGCAACACTCACTTTACCACAAGGAACAAGAATATTTTGTCATGCAAATGCGCCTGTATTAGTGAACGGAACCTTAGTTGCAAATGGAGTAAAAAATAATGAAATAGTTATTGCTGCAGACCGGCTTGACGATCCCTACAGTGGTTTTCCTGCAAGCTGGCCGGGGATATATTTTAGTAACCTAAGCAGTAACAATAACCTGGTTTTTACCAAAATTCTGAATGCTTACCAGGCTATTTCCCTGGATCCGGGGGGGACGCTGGCAAACCCAAAATTGCGGTTGCAACAATGCACGATTGATAACGCCTTTGATGCAGGTATTGTAGCCACTAACAGCAGTATCAATGCTAATAATTGCCTTATCTCCAACTGTGGCAGTAATCTTGGGATATCGGCTGGAGGAAATTATTCCTTTACTAACTGTACCCTTGCCAGTTATAGCAATACTTACCTGCAGCACAAAAATGGAGTAGCCACCGTATTAAATTATATCAATACCGGGGGAGGAGTTTTGGCAGCAGACCTGGTAGCAGATTTTACTAATTGTATTTTTTGGGGAGATAGCGGTATTGTAAAAAATGAGCTGGTTATAGATAAACTCGGAAGTACTGTTTTTAACCTCACCTTCAATAATTGCATTTACCGTGCGCCGAGCCAACCTGCTTTGGCAACTTTCAATAATTGTATCCGCAACCAGGATCCGGTTTTTGATAGCCTCGATTTTAGCAGAAGGATATTTAATTTTAGAACCAATACGCCCGGAGCTCCAGGGATAAACTCAGGCAGAGCAACTGCTTTTACCAAAGACCTGGATAACAACACAAGAGCCATAGGAATTACAGATATTGGGGCTTACGAAAAACAATGATGGCCTTAATTACGTTACTCTAAAAAACTATTAGATGAAAAATATATTATTTGCTTTCCTGTGCCTGGGTACAATAGCCTGCAATGCACAACAGAAAGGAACAACTACTACAAATACTACAGCTATGCCACAGAATATTTACCAGTTTACAGTACCCTCGCTTGATGGAAAAGAGATCAATTTTGCAGATTTTAAAGGTAAAAAAATATTAGTTGTAAATACTGCATCAGAATGTGGCTATACTCCTCAGTATAAAGACCTGGAAGCTTTGTATGAGAAATACCAGGACAAGCTGGTGATAGTAGGTTTTCCGGCAAATAATTTTGGTGGACAGGAGCCAGGAACTAACACAGATATTAAAGCTTTCTGCGAAAAGAATTATGGCGTTAGTTTTCCGATGGCAGCAAAAGTTTCTGTAAAAGGAGATGACACTGCACCAATCTATCAGTGGCTCACCAGTAAAGCTGCGAATGGCGTCCTTGATGCAACTGTATCGTGGAATTTTAATAAATTTTTATTGGATGAAAATGGCAAATTGATCGCTTATTATCCAAGCAAGGTCACTCCGATGAGTGAAGAGATCACTTCGAAATTATAATTTCAGGATAAGTTCTGGAATGCTAAACTATCGGCCTCTTCTAAGGTTGAGCAGCTTAATTCTTTTTTAATTCAACCCCATTCGGGGTTGTAATTCAATCCCACATTATACCGCAGGTTTAAACCTGCGGCTATTTCAATTCAATCCTTTCAGGGTTGGTATGTCATTAAATATTTCTAAGCTAAGCTTTCTAAATACCTTCTTTTTTTATTGATCCTATATCACTTATTATGATGCATTGTAATTGTGAGAAGCTGGTCACTCTGATGAGTGAAGAGATCACTTCGAAGTTGTAATTTCAGGATAAGTCCTTGAATGCTCAACTAACGCCTCTTCTTAGGTTGAACAGTTTAATTTTTTTTAATTCAACCCCATTCGGGGTTGTAATTCAATCCCACATTATACCGCAGGTTTAAACCTGCGGCTATTTTAATTGAACCCTTTCAGGGTTGTAGGTATTTGAATATTTCTAAGCTAAGCTTTCCTAATACCTTCCTTTTAAATTGATCCTATATCACTTATTTATGATGCATTGTAATTGTGAGAAGCTGGTCACTCCGATGAGTGAAGAGAACATCGAAATTGTAATTTTAGGAAAAATTCTGGAATGCTAAACTACCGGCCTCTTCTGAGGTTGAACAGTTTAATTTTTTTTAATTCAACCCCATTCGGGGTTGTAATTCAATATCACGTTATACCGCAGGTTTAAACCTGCGGCTATTTTAATTGAACCCTTTCAGGGTTGGTATGTCATTAAATATTTTTAAGCTAAGCTTTCTAAATACGTGTTTTTTTATTTGATTCTACATCACTTATTTATGAGCCATTGTAATTGTGAGAAGCTGGTCACTCTGATGAGTGAAGAAAACACGGATAAATTACAATTTTAGCATAGGCTCTGGAATTAATAACCCCCTGTTTCTTCTAAAACCGCAAAGCGGTTAAACTAAAATAGCTCCGGGTAAAACCCGGAGTTGCAATTTAATTTTGCCAACAACCCCGAAGGGGTTGAACAACTATCTTGTAGATGGGATGTTATTAATTTATCATTTACTTATCAGCAATTGCAATGGTAGCGAGGCTAATCTTTACACCATCAATTGATGCAATAGCAGATGCACAGGCTTCAATTGTTGCGCCGGTAGTAAGCACATCATCCACCAGCAAAAGGTGTTTGTGTTTAAGGGATTCCGGATATAAACAAGTAAAACTTCCTGCAACATTTTCCCATCTTTCAGTCCGGTGCTTTTTTGTTTGGGTTTCTGTAGGCCGCTGCCGCACTACGTTTTTAGTAACAACCGAAATGCCGGTTTCTTTAGAAATTCCCCGGCAGATCACTTCTGCCTGGTTGTACCCTCGCTTGTATTCTTTTTTCGGAAATAGAGGCAATGGTATCAATGCATCCACGGTACTATAGTTTCCTGATTCACGCATCTTGATACCAAGTAATCCACCTGTGTATTTACCAATGGCTGCATTTCTTTTGTACTTAAGTTCGTGCAGTATTTTCTGTACAATATTCCCTTTGGTAAAATAAAGTAATGATGTGGCAAGCTGTAATGGCATTCTTCCGGTAAAAATATGCTTAACTGGATTTTCTATGATTTGCTCATAGCCGGTATAAGGCAGGTTGTGCAAACATTCTACACAAAGTAATTCGTGTTTGGAAACTACATCAGCATTACAGCCACAGCAGTGATGCGGAAAACAGAGATTCAGGCTGTCTTTTATCAGTGAAGTTATAGAAGGCATAGGTAGTTTTTTGCAACAGCATAAATTTACTTCACCTGAAGCATATAATTAAAAAAGATATTTATACACTTCTTCTACTTTGGCGAGTGCAACAATCTCTATCCCAAATTTTAATTTGCTTAAAGCCCTCGCATTGTACTTGCTCACAATTATTTTTTCGAACCCAAGTTTTTCTGCTTCGGCTATTCTTTGTTCTATCCTGTTCACTGCCCGAATCTCTCCACTCAAACCAACCTCTCCGGCAAAACAGATATGCGAACTCAGGTTCACATCTTCATAACTACTAAGCAAAGCACAAACAATGGCGAGGTCAAGGGATGGATCTTCTACTTTTATACCACCGGCAATATTTATAAAAACGTCCTTTACCCCGAAATGAAATCCACCTCTTTTTTCCAGAACGGCGAGAAGTAATTGTAATCTTCTGTTGTCAAAACCACTAACAGTTCTTTGTGGAGTTCCATAAACACTTTGAGTTACCAATGCCTGCGCTTCTATCAGCAGCGGCCGCATACCTTCCATGGTTGCAGCTATGGCTATACCGCTGAGGTCATCTTCTTTTTGTGTAATGAGTATTTCGCTAGGGTTGGTTACAGCACGCATTCCATTGCTGTTCATTTCATAAATCCCAAGCTCTGAGGTGCTGCCAAATCGGTTCTTCAGCGTACGCAAAATCCTGTAAGCATAGTGCCTGTCGCCTTCGAACTGCAACACTGTATCTACCATATGTTCCAGGATCTTTGGTCCGGCTATATTTCCATCCTTGGTAATGTGGCCTATGAGAAAAACAGGTGTGTTGGTCTCTTTAGCAAAGCGCTGAAGCTCGGCTGCTGTTTCCCTTATCTGGCTGATGCTGCCCGGTCCGCTTTCTACAAATGGAGATTGCAGTGTTTGCACACTATCAACAATAACGAGTTGTGGTTGCAGTTTTTTTATTTCTTTAAAAATAACCTGCGTGTTTGTCTCCGTTAGCAGGTAGAAATTTTCAGGAATATTTCCGATACGATCTGCACGCATTTTTATCTGCTGCTCACTTTCTTCTCCGCTGATATATAATGTTCGGATATCTTTTAGTTGTAAACCATTTTGGAGAAACAACGTGCTCTTACCAATACCAGGTTCACCTGCAACCAATACAATGCTGCCAGGAACAATCCCACCACCAAGCACACGGTTAAGTTCCGGGTCGGCAGTAATGATTCTTTCATGTTCTGCACTCTGTACATTTTTCAGGTTGATGGTTTTCAGATCGGAAACTCCCATGTAATCTTTCCACTCATCCTTCCCGTTTTTTTTATCAGTGCCTTTCACGATCACTTCTTCTACGAATGTATTCCACTGTTCGCACTGCGGACATTTGCCCACCCATTTCGGACTCTCATGGCCACAGTTCTGACAAAAAAAAGCCACTTTGGTTTTACTCATACTGTAAAGATAAAAGAGATAATGTCGAGGAAATAAATTGAAGATTTTTTTGGAAGCAATGTATTAGAAAATGAGAAAAGAGAATCTTGCTGAAAAGTAAAAGAGCCGTCATTTCTGACAGCTCTAATACTTACTAACCCATTAAATTCTATTGCTAAATTACAAATTGGATTCGTAAGAAAAAAGATTATTTTTTGAATGTGAATAATCTTTAAACCTGAATGGTTATTCATTCCTTCAAAAGTAAAATTTTCAATTGGTTGAAAATCAATCTATTGAGTCGTATATTTTGGTTCATGCCATTTTTTTGCAGTAAAAATAGTACAATAAATTAATTTTGTTTATAAAATAAACTACTTTACGTTTGTAGTAAATTTTCAAGCCTTGAAACAGATATTTACTTTATTTCTAATGTTGTTTTCGCTCATTTCCAGTGCACAGGTAAACATTACCGGAAAGCTCACGAATAATAAAAATAAGCCGCTTTCCGGGGCAAGTATTACAGTAAAAGACAGTTATGATGGTGCAACGACAGATTCTGTTGGTAATTTTAGCTTCTCAACTACTGAAACCGGAAAGCAAATCCTGGAGATAACTGCTACGGGATTCAATTCTTTGATCAAGGAAATAGAAATTGCCGGACAGGATATCAGCCTTGATTTAAGCATTAGAGAAAAAATTACAGAATTAAACGCAGTGACCATTACTGCAGGGGCATTTGAGGCAAGTGATAAAAAGAAAGGCACCGTGCTTACTTCACTTGATATTGTGACTACGGCAAGTGCAAATGCAGATATCACCGGGGCATTAAAAACTTTACCAGGTACACAGCAAGTTGGAGAAAGCGAAGGGTTATTTGTAAGAGGCGGAACGGCTACTGAAAGTAAAATCTTTATTGATGGACAACTGGTGAATAATTTCTTTTATAGTAGCCTTCCTGGTCTGGCCACAAGTGGTCGTTTCAATCCATTTTTATTTAAAGGAACTGTTTTCAGCGCCGGTGGATATTCTGCTTTATACGGTCAGGCACTTTCTTCGGCGTTGATACTGGAGAGTATAGACCTGCCTGAGAAAACAGAAGCCAGTCTTGGCGTTTCTGTAATTGGCCTTAGTGCCGGCATACAAAAACTGGCAAAAGATAAAAAAAGTAGTTGGGGTGTAAGTTATGGTTACACCAACCTTTCTCTTGCCTTTGCAGTGATTAAACAAAAGCAGGATTTTTATAAAACACCACAGTTTCATACGCTTGATGCCAACTTTAGGGTAAAAACAAAAAAAGGATTCATAAAATACTATGGTTACCTGAGTCAAAACCGCACAGCTTTCCGTGCAGCAGACATAGATTCTGTTTCCCTAAAAAATGCTTTTGATATAAAAAACCTGAATACATTTCAGAATATAACCTGGAGAGAAAATCTTGGCGGAAGATGGAAGCTAAATACTGGATTAAGTTTTAGTACCAACAGAGATGAGATAACCAATGAGTTGGAAAACGGCGAAAATAAAAGGGTAACTACTCCACAGGATTATGCTTTCAAAAACTTTGACCTGGAAAATAAAGCTAAGTATGCTCAACTTAGGGCAGTCTTGGAGAAAAGGCTTTCAGGATTAAATACCATCCGTTTTGGGGCAGATCATTTTTACAGTGATGAGCAAGTGATCTACACTTTATATAATGGACAAAAGTTTTCCAATAGTGTGAAGGATAACCTCACTGCAGGCTTTGCAGAATCGGATATCTACCTCAGTAAAAACCTGGCAGCAAAACTTGGTGGAAGGATAGAGCATACCAGCATACTTGAAAAATGGAATATTGCACCAAGGGCTTCTCTTGCTTACAAATTTCCTGACAATAGCCAGGCTTCTTTTGCCTATGGTATTTTTTATCAGAATCCGGAACGAAGGTACCTGCCTGCAACGAACGATGAGTTGGGTTTTTCCAAAGCCACACATTATATACTGCAATACCAAAAATTTAAGAACGACAGGATTTTCCGCACAGAAGTTTTTTATAAAAAATACGATAACCTGTATAAAACCGGGGTAAATAATGTGGGGAACCTGTCAGCTATAAACAACAATGGAAGTGGATACGCCCAGGGTGCTGAAATATATTTCAGGGATAAAAAAACCATAAAAGGCCTTGACTACTGGTTGTCTTATTCCTACCTGGATACCAAAAGAAATTACCTGAATTTCCCAAACAGCATCACTCCAAATTTTGCGGCAAAACATACAGCATCGCTTGTGGCTAAGAGATTTTACCTGCCCTGGAAAACTGGCTTTAATGCGACATACACATTTGCCAGCGGAAGGCCTTATTATAACCTGGTATATGACCCAACCCTGGATAAAACTAATATAGAGGATATGGGTAAGACCATAAATTTCAATAGCCT
>JBBQYS010000093.1:0-12986 GCA_038208485.1 Chitinophagales bacterium | reverse complement strand
GCGTTGTTCTTCTTCGGTTGGAAAAAATTCTTCTACCAATGCAATCCGGTTTGTGTATCGGATGTATTCTAAAACCTGCCTTCTAAGTGTACGTTTGCAAACAGGCTTTAAACGTTCTTTTAATTCTGTGAAAGCATCCGCATCAGCGGTGCTTGTAACCCTGCTGTATTGTGCTTTAAAGCTCTTTAAATCGCCAAAAGAATAATCATCAATGATGCTTACTAAGCCATATAATTCTAATAAGGAATTTTGCAACGGCGTAGCCGTTAGCAAAATCTTTGGTGCTTCATCCAAAGATGCTTTTATAGAACGTGCAATTTTATTACCTGGTTTGTAAACATTACGAAGCCTGTGGGCTTCGTCAATAACTGCTAAGTCCCAACTAATTAATTTTAAATAGGCTTCTTTCGTTCTTGCAAATTGATAGGAACAAATAATAATTTCGGACTGGTCAAAAGGATTGAGATTTCCTTTTTTTATACAATCGTTAAATGATTTGGCTTCTAAAATAAATGAGTTTAAAAAGAATTTATCCTGTAATTCCTGGCTCCATTGTTTACGCAAGTTTGCTGGAGTGATTATTAAAATTTTCCTTTTACGTTCTGCCCATTTTTGCGATATAACCAACCCTGCTTCAATTGTTTTTCCTAACCCTACTTCATCAGCTAATATTGCTCCTTTGGAAAGTGGGGAACGAAATGCAAATAAAGCTGCCTCTACCTGATGAGGGTTAAGGTCAACTTGTGCATCAACTAAAGTAGATGCTAATTTCTGCATACTGTCTGACGAACTTTTTTTAGTAAGCTCATACGCAAAATATTTGGCGTGGAATGGGGTTAAATTCATTTTGCGGTCTTTACATTTTTTAGTGCCATTTTCAATGCTTCCTCTGCCATAGGGTCATCCTCTACAACATCAACAATTTTATCACAAAGCCAAAGCATAATTAACTGTTCTTTATTGGCACTTAAAAATGCAGCAAGTTTTAAAACTTGCTCCCGGCTTGCTTTCTTTTCGCCACGTTCAACTTTACTAATGAAAGCAGTATCCGCTTCTACAAAAGCTGCTGCCTGTCTTAATAAAAGCCCCTGGCTTTCCCGAAGGGTTCTAAGTTTATCACCTAAATAGTTCACTTGTTAAGTATTGACTTGTTTGTATTGGTCAAATATACTAATATTTGCCTTTTATTTATGGGAAGCCATGCAAAGTTTGCAAAGGTTGCAAGGTTTTACCTCTTTACTTTCTCAAAATTGCCCATCCTTGCCTGACTGAGCCACTTGAACGTAACTAATTTTGAAAGGTAGGTATCGGCTGAACGGCTTTTTATACCAAATTTTTCCTCTGCAATTGTTACTGCTTCTTTTCTACGGAATTTTTGGGGCAGTGCGTCGTAAAATGATTTCATTGCTTTATCGGTAACAGTAGCATTTTTGGGCAATTCTTTGAACATAAAAACTGAATGTTCCTGATACACTTTTATCATTTCAAGTGCTACATCAAAATCTTCATCCGAACAAGTAAACTCGTTGCTGCCTTCTGCATTATCAAAGTATCTTAAAGCCGTTAATATCATTGCCAACCGGAACAAGATAAGCCCTAAGCGTTTTGAGGTACTTGCAAGGTCTTCACTTATGAAAGTTGATAGTGTGTTAAGGCAATCATCGCCATAGAAATTTAGAAGCTCCCATTGTGCTTCAGTAAGGTGAAATTGTATTTGCTCCTGGTTGCTGAGGAACTCCACAAAACACAGCACTTTATTAGAAAGGGCTTCAAAGTGTTTGGATAAGTTTACGCCATCCATTGTAGGGCCAGCCTTTACCCAACAGCTATCTGATTTGAAAACGTAAAAGATGAAACGGCTAAACAAACCATCTTCGGCGGATTTAATTAAACCTTCCACTTGACCGGGTGTGCCAGCCAATGCAACAGATAGTCGTGGCATTTTTAATTCAATCCATTCTTTGTTTGTTTTACGGCTGTATGATACTGGTTCATGGTGAAACGCTTTGCGAAGCAAATCGGAATAGCTGCCCCAATCTTGTTTGAGTACATTACCCATAGTGTCTGCTTCGGTTTCGCAAAATATGCCTTGTTCATCGCCTTCTTTCATGTGCTGGATAATTCTTGCACTGCTATTGTTAGCAGGTATAAATAAAATTTTGAAGGGTGGTTCTTTTGGCGGTTCTAATTCTTTTACACTGTCTTTTGATTTTTGAATGGTTCGTTTATATTCTGCCAATTCCATTTCATAAATTGTCTTTTGCTTTTTACTTTCTTCTGCTAACTTATCGTGGTATTTATCGCCTAACTGTTTGGAAAATGTGATAGCACCTTTGCCACTTGCTGGCGGTGCAATAACAAACACAAACAAATTACTAAAATGCTCTTTGCCTCTGTACAAGCCAATAACATTTCTCATGCAACCGCTAATAATGGACAAAGCCCCGGTAATGAAAATATCTTTTTCCCTACGGTCTTTTAATACTTCGCTACCTTCTTTCATTATTGATGGCAGCCTGTCAAAAATGCTTTCGGGCAAGTATGGCATTTTCATTAAAAGTTCGTCTTTGGATTGTGGTGTTTGTTCGATTGAGTTTGCAAGGTTTGCAAATTTTGCAAAGTCATGTACATTATTCTTGTAGGCACTTTCTGTAGATTGCTTTGTTTCGGTGGTGGCCAGGTTGTAGTTTCTTTGAATAAAATTTTCTACAATTGTTTGAGGAATACCAGCCCTATTGCAATTGCAGGCTAATAAATGGATAAAATTATTTCGGTTGCCATCGGTGTAAGTGCTTTTACGTTCTGTAAAATCAATGCACTTGCCAAATGATGCTTCCCAATCTTCCGCTTTGTCCTGTGCTGCTGGTTCTATTATTGTTGGAGGTTCAATTACAGGCAGTTCTTCGGCTGTTTCTTCAATGATAACCTGAAAGGGTGTTGCATTAATATTGCGATAGCAATTAGGGTCGTAAGACATAAAACAAAGGCGTGAAACGTCTTTGCCGGATGGGTCAATGATTATTTGTAATTCTGCTTCATAGTATGCTGCTACTAATGCAAATGCAGTCTTATGGTTTTCTCCTGTGCTGCTAACTGCTACAATAATTTTTACACCATTACCGCTTGGGCTGATGAACGCTGCAAAGGTGTAAGGTATAAGGGCAACTTTTTGGAGTACCTCCAAAATTTGGTGCTCCGTTATTTTATCAATATCTAAAATAACATGGTTGCTATATTCGGTTAGCAAATCGGCTTTTCTGCCATTATGGAAAGTGCCGGAAGGAGTAAAGGCAGGTAGCTTCTTTTTTTGGTTGTCGGCTTCCTCTTGCTTTCCTTCGGCAATGAGTTTACGAATTGCTTCTACCTGCTCCTTATACTTTCCGTCTTGAATTGTTTTTGTTATTACGATTAGGGATTTATCTTCTATCCATTGGACGAAGTTTTTAAATATTGAAGATTTCATTTCACTGTTTTAAAATGATGAATTTCCACTGCTGCAACAGTGAATGATTATTTTTTAAATGCTTTGTTGTAATGTTTAAGCAGAAGTGCTTCTACATCTGAAAGGCGATAATAAATTTTTGCTCCTACCTGTGAGAAAGAAATTAAACCTGAGTCCCTGTAATGTTGGGCTGTACGTTTTGAAATTTTCAGGAGAAGCATTAACTCCTGATTGTCGAGCCATTTTTCTTTAGGCTCTTTCTCTTTTGCATTAAGACGGGTGTTGATTGCATCAAGTTTGCCTACTATTTCCTGATAGGCTTCTGATTGCATTGTTACTACTTCCATTTTGAAAATTTTTGAGTGTTATTGAATGTTTAACACTGCAAAAATGTGAAGTAAGAAGAAGCTAAAACAGTTACATAGGGTTATGTAACCCTTGCTTAAAAACCCATTCAGAAAGGGTTTCAGGCAATAATATTTATTTAAACTTTTTTATTTCAGCTATAAAAGTGTAAAAATGTTTCTCCCAAAAGTCCGCAGCTTTGCTGTCGGGCTGGTTAAATAAAATGCGAAGTTTGTCTGTGCTAATGCCATCTTCTTTTGATTTTTTTGTTTCAAAGTTTGCTGAAATAAAGCGGTGCAATTCAGCTTCTGATTTCACTTCAAAAATATTTGGCTTTAAATCATTTAGCACCTTAAAAAGAAGTGCTAATTGTGGGACAGATAAATCTGTTTTTAGCTTTGGTGTTGCAGTAGCAAGTATTTGTTGTGCCTGGCTCCCGTTTGATGACAATGATTGTACCGGGTTAAGTTCATTTATTTGTTCTACAATAAAAGCAATTGCAGTATCTAAATAAAATCCATAGTAGTAATTGTAAAAGTCTGTTTGTATGCCGTGGGTGTCCCGGTTAAAATTCTCGGCAAATTCATCTTCAAATTCTGGTGGTTCACTGGTGAGGATTGTATAAAGTTCATTATCTTTTTTACCTGCCCTGATTGCTTCCTCTGATTCTACATTGTATTTTGCAAGCCATTCATCAATGGTGTCCAGTGTAGTGTAAGCATGTTGTTTCTTGGTGTCTAACTCATATTTCAATTTATTCAGGTAAGCCTTTCTATCGTCTTTGTTTAATATGATAATATTATCTAATACTTCTGTTCTGAAGTAGTCTAAATAATCCCTCATAGAAAACTTAAAATCAAATACTGATGTCCGGTAAGGGTAATTGTATTTAAACTGATTTACATAATGATTAAAGGCTTCGTATTTGATTGGCTCAGACATTGTGCCGTTGGTTTTTACCTGTGGCGGTTGTGAACCTAATAAACCTGCTTTGAAATCTTCCAAACCTTTTACTGTAGCCTCTTTGTACAAATGAAAATGGTTTGTGTAATGCTTCCAAACATGCTTTGCATATTTTTCGTCCTGTTCACCAACTTTATCACCCATTTCATTCGGGAACCATTTTGTATGCCAGTAGTTCAGCACAAAATCTTTTTCCCTTCTCTCCGGTGTATGTGTTTTGAACTGTGCAACTGATAAGGTAAGAAAGCGGTTTGCTTCGTGGCTGTTTAGTGGTTTGATGCGGTCATAGATTGCCTGTATAAATTCGCCATACAATGGCCCTGTAATGAATGTATCAAAATAAGTTGGGTCAAATTTATTGGTTTCCCAAAGCTCCTCAACCTTGTGCATGTATTGTACCGCCTCTATTGCAAGGCGGTTTTCTATTTCTTCCACTAAAAATATTTCCTTATCCATTGCGGTAAAGATATTGCAAATGTCAAAAATGCACCTATTTGCCTACTTGTTAAATAAGTCCATCGCTTTGTCCATTTCAGAATTTACAATTTTTGCATAAATCATAGTTTCCCTGATGTTGGCATGTCCTAAAATTTTAGAAACAATTTCAATCGGTACACCTAAACGCAAAGCCCTTGTAGCCCAGGTATGACGGCTAATATGAAAACTGATTGACTTCTCAACCTTTGCCCTTTTTGTAATGAATTTTAGATTTTTATTTATCAGCGATGTAGCACAAGTGATGGCATTATCAAAAAGTCTTGCATTTTTTTCATCCAAGCCATTTTCAAGAACCGGAAAAATATAATTATCAGCTAAGTTTGTTTCATCTTTCAACTGGTTGATTATTTGTTGACCAACGTCAGGTATTTTTAAACGTAACTGTTCTTTTGTTTTTTTAATACTGATTAGAATATAATCACCATCTAAATGCCCCCATTTTAATTTTAATACATCCGATACCCTTAAACCACCTGCATAGCAAGCAAATACAAACATATTCCGGTGGCATTGAATTAATGAGCCTTCTTTCATTTCAAGATTTTCAATAAGTTTCAATTCATCTTCTGTGAGATAGGTTCTTGATGTTTTTTCTAACTTAATTTTGAATTTATTGAATGGGCTTACTTGAAGTTCTATTAAATCTCTTTTTATGGCTTCATTAAAAATGCGGCGTAAAAACTTTAAATCTTTATGAACTGTGTTGGTCTTGTTCTTCAATGTTATCCGGAGATACTTTTCATACCTTGTTAAGAAATCAACATCTACATCTTGGAAGAAAAGATTTTTGCTTTGGTGATACGCCACCAGCTTTGTAATTATTGATTTGCACTTATCGTGTGTACCGACTTTGCCCTCGTTTTCGTAGGTATCAAGAACATCTTGTGCAATTGTAAAAAAGTTAGTTGGCTTGTTGCCATAAACCTTGTTTCTTAATTGCCTGGAAGTGAGAGATTTTGTAAAAGTTTCTTTTTCAATTACCTCACCTTGCAGCTCCGCAAACTTTGTGGTAAGTTGCAGATTTAGCCTGGCACTATTTTGCTGTTTAGATTTTATCTTTATTTTTTCGGAATCCCAATTTTCCTCGGGCAGCATAATGCCTGATGAGATGTAACAAATTTTCCTATCTTTGATAATACGAAAATGTATTGGGGCTAACCCCTTTTTGTTGAGCTTATCTTTTCTGTAAACTATTGCTACGCTTGACATACAAAGGATTTTGTTGTTACAATAAAGGTAAGCAAAATAAAGCAAAGTGGGGTAAACAATGGGGTAAACATTTACTACATTTTGATGCTTTTATCCACATTGTTTTGCACTGGAATAAAATGTAAACCCTTGTAAATAGGGTATTGTAGCGAAATAAGAAGCAGTTGAAAGAGAGGTACTTAATCCTAACGCGGTCACAAACACAAAGACAGAGACCTTGTAAATCTAATATTTACAGGGTTTTTTCTTTTAGGGGTACAAGAGGGAAGTTACATAATTCTTTTGCCAGGACTGTTTCTGAGGCCATGATTTAAATGAACCGAATAATCTTACAGACGGGTCATTAAATATCTTCAATAACTTTTTTTATTTAAAAGCTTTGCTTCTTCAAAAAAATGTAGCTTCATTCATAATCAAGTCACGACAATAGTATTATCAAAACCCGTAAAGCCTATTTAAAATTACACCCTGTAAAAAGCTTTCGTATTTTTATAACATGAAAATTCAATTCTGGGCCATTGGAAAAAACCATGAGCCATACGTTAAAGAAGGCGTTGACTTATTTACAAAACGTATTTGCAATTATTATACAGCAGACTGGAACATTATTCCCATGCCTAAAAATGCAGCAAGTTTAAGTGAGATTGATCTTAAAAAAAAGGAAGGAGAGATAATCATAGGGTTATTACAAAAAGAAGATTACCTGCTGTTGCTTGATGAAAAAGGAAAACAACAAACCAGCGAAGAACTTGCAAGTTTTATCCAGCTAAGGGCAAATGAAAGTGTAAAAAACATTGTATTCCTTATTGGCGGGGCGTATGGCGTAAGTGAGGTAGTAAAGCAACGGGCCAATTATCAATGGAGCTTATCAAAACTTGTTTTTCCGCACCAGCTGGTAAGGCTGATACTTGCAGAACAGGTATACAGAGCCTGCTCTATAAACCGAAACGAAAAGTATCATCATAGTTAACAGAATGATTTAGATTTGAATCCCGATAGCTATCGGGATAAAACAATAAATATGAATTTTTCGGATTATCCCGTTACCATTGCTTTAATTGCTGCCAATGTTATTTTTTCATTGATCGGTTTTTCCAATGCTGCCATGGTAGATAAAACCATTATGTGGCCATACCGGGTGGCAAGAGAAAATCAATATCTCCGTTTCATCACTTCGGGATTTTTACATGCAGACTGGATGCATTTGATCTTTAACATGTTCACCCTTTTCTTTTTTGGCCGCAATCTGGAACTGTATTTAAGTTACTATGGCCTGGGTGGAATTATTTCTTACCTGGCGCTTTACTTTTTAGCATTAATAGTTTCCGATATACCCAGCTACATTAAACATAAGGACGATTACAATTACCGTTCACTGGGTGCTTCGGGGGCTGTATCTGCGGTAGTTTTTGCAACCATAATTTTCAGCCCCTGGAGCAGTATTTATATTTATGGAGCTATAAAAATTTCAGCCACCGTGTATGCCATACTTTACATTGTTTACTGTGTGTACATGGGCAAAAGGGGAGGCGATAATGTAAACCATGATGCCCACTTATGGGGTTCTTTATTCGGGCTTGCATTTACATTGATATTAATTGCTTACCTGCAACCGGCATTATTTACTGGTATTATTGAAGAGCTTAAACACCCGAGTTTATTTGGCAAGGGTTAAACTTAACTGCAGGATATTCTTTGTGCCGGGTTTTATTTTAAAACGGTCATCAATACGCAGACCTACTACCCAGATGATCTTCTTATCCATCTCAATCACCCATGTTTTTTCTTTCTCCGTAATTGATAACTTCTGATCAATAAAAAAACGGCTCAGTTTTTTCTTTTTCTGCATACCCAGCGGGTAAAAATAATCACCCTTTTTCCATTTGCGAAGCAACAGGGGAAATTTAATTTCATCAGCATTTAGTTGTCCGACAAGTTGATTATTTAATATTGCCCGCCCGGATGAACCGTTCGGACGGGAATATTGATTATTGCCCGCCCGGATGCCCTGGTCGGACGGGAATATTTTCTTTATTTGCAAACTGCCAACTGCGAACTCCAAATTTCCCTCATCCTCTATTAATATATTTGTGGCTTCCATAGTTTGATTTGGCGTAATAACAAGCCAGTTACGGTTTTTAATAATGCGGTGCGATACTGATTGAATATATTTACCAGACTCACTTTTCAGCAGTGCAGTAACATCTTCTGTCTGGTGAGCAGTAAAACCATAGTCTTTGATGATCTCGTAAACGATCGTATGCAAAGGCTTTGTTTTCATCAATTTTAAGATCGGGATATGAATTTCATTTCCTTTTTGCTCAAGTAATTTTTTCTTTTGCATCTCTACTGATTGCCGGTACAGCAATTCAATTTCACGGAAGCGATCAATATTATTGATCAAATTATCTTCAACCTGCGGAAAAACCTTTTGTAAAGCAGGGATCAATTCGTTACGGAAATAATTCCTGCTATACTTATCTGATGCATTAGATGAGTCTTCAACAAACTCAAGTTTATTACCGGTGGCAAAACCAATCAATTCTTCTTTTTTAGCAAACAGCAAGGGCCTGATAATATTTCCCTGTTTGGGTAAAATACCATGAAGTCCGTTGATACCCGTGCCTTTAAAGAAATTCATCAGCAAGGTTTCCATATTATCATTGGCGTGATGGGCAGTAAGAAGCCCCCCCACCCCCCTTCGGGGGGATTTTGACTCTGCTGAAACAGATTCTGTTTTTAGTTTTTGCAAAATTTCATCAAACCATTTGTATCGCAATTCCCTGGCCGCAACCTGAATGCTTAATTTATTTTCTCCGGCATATTTTTCGGTATCAAATTTTTTAATCAAAACTTCAACAGCATATTTTTTGCCAAGTTCCATTACAAAGTTTTCATCCCTTTCACTCTCTGCTCCTCTTAATTGAAAATTACAATGAGCAATAACAAAATCATAACCGGCCTGTTTGCAAAGTTCACAGAGTACCACAGAATCTACACCCCCACTTACGGCAAGCATAAGCTTATCTTTTTGGTGAAAAAGATTTTGTTGTTTAATGTACTGTTGAAAATTTAAAAGTAAGTTCATACCCCTGTCCCCTAAAGGGGAACTTAATTAGTTAGTTTATAATTAATTTCTTGAAACAAAAAATTCATACGCTTGTACCCTTTGATTTTATTAATTCATCATGATTCTAAAAACTCTAAGGTTCCCCCTTCAGGGGGCGGAGGGGGCATTTACTCTTCTATATCCTCCAATGCCGCCTGTAACTCCATATGTGTATGATGATCGTTGGCCTTCTTCGCCTCTTCCATCCCCCGTTTATAGATCCTTATTGCCTTATCATAATCTCCAACACGCTCTAATAATTTACCCAAATGATAATAAGACCCGATATAAGTAGGCTCACGCAACAATATTTCATTGAATAATTTACGGGCTTCCTCATCCTTATCTATCTTAATATATTCCAGTGCCAATGCATGTTGCAGAAAACTATCCTTACCGGATGTTTTCATGTATTCCAACAATTTTTCTATCCTGCTCATTAAACAATAATTTTTTACGTTTTGTAATCAATTTAACTTCGCATCACTTATCTTTGTATTAGTTGCATAAACAACTTATTTAAGGATTTTAAATTAATAATGCATGAAGATCTTAGTTTGTATCAGTAAAACGCCCGATACCATGGCAAAAATAGCCTTCGCCGATAACAATACGAAATTCGCTGCTGATGGCGTACAGTGGATCATCAATCCATACGATGAATGGTATGCCCTGGTAAGAGCCATTGAACTGAAAGAAGCTGACCCATCAACGGTTATTCATTTAGTTAACGTAGGTACTGCAGACAGCGACCCAATAATACGCAAAGCATTGGCATTGGGTGGTGATGAGGCCATCAGGGTAAATGCAGATAGCCATGATAGTTTTTACATCGCTTCTCAAATTGCTGAAATAGCCAAAAAAGGAAATTACGACCTGGTGTTTACAGGTAAGGAAACCATTGACTACAATGGCTCCTCTATTGGCGGCATGGTAGCGGAATTGCTTGACCTTCCCTATGTTTCCCTGGCTACAAAATTTACATTGGAAGGATCAACAGCAGTTATTGTTCGTGAAATTGAAGGCGGCGAAGAAACCAATAAAGTAGCACTGCCATTGGTAGTAAGCTGCCAAAAAGGAATGGCTGAGCAACGCATCCCCAATATGAAAGGTATCATGGGTGCAAGAAGCAAGCCGCTGAATGTGGCAGAGACTGTAGCAGTAGATGCATTAACATCAGTTGCTTCTTTTGAACTGCCTCCTGCAAAAGCAGGTGTAAAGCTGGTTTCGGCAGAGCATCCTGAAGAATTGGTAAGATTATTACATGAAGAGGCGAAAGCTATATAATTGATAGTGGATAATGGTATAATGGATAATGTTTTAATTTCAGAACATCATTCACTATATAAACCTTATCCATTATGAAAGAGAATATTTTAAAAAATAAGAGTTTCAATTTTGCAATAAGAATTGTAAATCTTTATAAGTTTCTGAAGAAAGAACACGGAGAATATATTTTATCTCAACAGTTGATAAGAAGCGGAACGTCAATAGGGGCAATAGTTAGAGAAGCCGAACATGCTGAGAGCATTAAAGACTTTGTACATAAACTAAGTATTGGATTAAAAGAAGCAAACGAATCAAAATATTGGCTGGATTTACTTTTTGCTACCGAATTTATCACTAAGAAAATGTTTGAATCTTTAAATAAGGATTGCGAAGAACTTTTAAAATTGCTTATTGCAAGCGTAAAAACGAGTAAACTTAAAATCAAATAAATTATCAATTATCCATTATTAAATTATCCATTACTATGGTTTTAATTTTTTTAGATCAATCAGAAGGGCACATCAAAAAATCAGCCTTTGAAGCAGCAAGCTACGGTGCTAAGGTTGCCGAACTTTTAGGAACGACTGCCGATGCCATTGTGTTAGGCAATGTTGCTGATGATTTAGCAGGTTTAGGTAATTACGGAATTAAAAAAGTACATACCGTTAAAAATGATGCGCTGGATCATGTAGATGCCCAGGTATTTTCAAAGATAATTGCAGAAGCAGCAAAAGCCATTGATGCAAAAGTTATCATCTTCTCCAATAATTTTAATGGCAAGGCTATTGCACCACGTTTAAGTGTAAGATTAAAAGCAGGACTGGTATCGGGTGCAGTAGCATTACCTGATGTGAGCAATGGGTTTACTGTTAAGAAAAATGTTTTCAGCGGTAAGGCATTTGCGCATGTTAGCATTGCTACAGATATTAAGATCATTGCACTGAATCCAAATTCATACAGCATTACAAATACCACAGGTGCTGCTGAAGTAGCTGAGTTTGCAGCAACAGTTGATGCCGCTAAAGTACAGGTAACTTCAACCGATAAAGTAATTGGTGAAGTACCTTTAAGTGAAGCAGAGATCGTGGTTAGTGGTGGCCGTGGTTTAAAAGGACCAGAGAACTGGGCAATGGTTACAGATCTTGCCAAATTACTGGGAGCCGCTACAGCCTGCAGCCGCCCTGTTGCTGATAGCGACTGGAGACCTCATCATGAGCATGTGGGGCAAACAGGTTTGGCCATTGCGCCAAATCTATATATTGCCATTGGTATTTCGGGGGCTATACAACACCTGGCGGGTGTAAACAGGAGCAAAGTAATTGTGGTAATCAACAAAGATCCTGAAGCACCTTTCTTTAAGGCTGCTGATTATGGTATTGTGGGCGATGCATTTGAAGTAATGCCAAAGATCATTGAAGCAGTAAAGAAATTGAAACAGGCTTAAACATTATTTAAATTACAGCTTATATAAAAAGCCTTTCAACTTAGTTTTGAAAGGCTTTTATTTTATATTTGCTGTTTACACTAATGGAATAAAATTTGTAACAGGGATAGGATATGAAAAAAATTGAACTGGAAATTGTGGCTTTATCGCATAGTATAACACAGACGCATTCGTATGCTGTAGTGCTGGGAGAGATAAATGGATTGCGCCGTCTTCCTATCGTTATTGGTGGATTTGAAGCCCAGGCCATTGCTGTGGCCTTGGAGCGTATGAGCCCAAGCAGGCCACTTACACACGACCTGATGAAGAATTTTATGATGGCATTCAATGTTGACCTGCACGAGGTAGTGATCAACGATCTGCAGGAAGGCATCTTTTACAGCAAGCTGGTTTGCAGTTCTGCCAACGATACTGTGGAAATAGATTCCCGTACTTCTGATGCACTGGCATTGGCTGTAAGGTTCGGTTGCCCTATTTATACCTATGATACTATTTTAGACCAGGCGGGCATTTTAATGGAAGATGATGGCAAAACAAAATCAACTTCCCCGGTAACCACAGAAACAGGTGGAAGCGATGACCTCAAATCTCTATCACTCGAAGAACTGGAAGGCTTACTTTCCGAAGTGCTGGATCATGAAGATTATATCAGGGCTATTGCCATCAGGGATGAAATAAAGAGCAGGAAGGCGAATTAATGGATAATT
>JBBQYS010000092.1:0-13079 GCA_038208485.1 Chitinophagales bacterium | reverse complement strand
AGAAAGAACTAAAAAATAAATACCAGGTGTATGAAGAAGCTGGTGTCCGGGAATACTGGATCATCTCTCCGCAAGACAAAACTTTCCTCAGCTATATTTTAAATCAAACTGGAAAGTACGAACCTACCAGGCTAATGGTTGGTGGTGATATTTACACAACTGATTTAATTCCCGGATTCGAATTAGACCTGGAAGAAGTATTCTCTACTATTGATTTTCCTGAATAAATGGATTGGTTTTGTTTTTGATTTTTTTAGATAAAAACTCAATGGATAATCAACTTACAAATAAGCAATACGAGAAATCCCAAATTCCAATACAATAAAAGATCCTGATGACTGGACCACCGGAGACGAAAAATGACCAGCGCCCAGCATTCATACCTGAAAACACTTTCAGCATCAGCAGAAGCATCTAAACGTATATATGAATTGCAAAAAACAACAGGCCGTGGGTTGAATGAGAACAAGCAATAAATTTTTCCGACAAAGCAATTAGATACTAAATGCTTTATCTAATAATTCAGCCTGTTCCTTTGCGTGAATTTTACTGTAACCTGTAGCCGTTGCTGCACTTGCTGCACGGCTGACAATAGTAAAGTTTATATTTTGCAGATTCATACGCAGGTAAGTTGCAGCGCCCATATTCTGAGGCTCTTCCTGTACCCAAAACCAAATAGCCTTATTATACTTTTCATACAAAACATCCAGCTGTTTCTGTGGCAATGGGTATAACTGTTCAACACGAATAATAGCTACATCTCCAATATTTTCTTTGCTTCTTCTTTCCTCCAGGTCAAAATAAATTTTACCTGCACAAAGCATTACCTTTTTAATCCCAGATGGATCTTTTACAGTTTCGTCGTCATAAATTTCTTTAAACCCACCCTGGGTAAATGCTGAAATACTGCTATAGCTTCCGGCATGACGAAGGTTTGCTTTTGGTGAGAAATTCACCAGTGGCTTACGGAATTCCCAGGCCTGCTGACGGCGTAGCGCATGGAAGAAATTTGCAGCCGTGGTGATATTGGTGATCACCATATTTAACTCCGCACACTGCTGAAGAAAACGTTCCATCCTGGCACTGCTATGCTCGGGGCCCTGCCCTTCATAGCCATGAGGAAGTAATAGAACAAGGCCATTCATACGCTGCCATTTGGTTTCAGCAGCAGCTAAGTATTGGTCCACCATAATCTGGGCACCATTTACAAAATCACCAAACTGTGCTTCCCACAAAGTCAGTGCGTTTGGATTAGCCATGGAATAACCATATTCAAAACCAACAACCGCATACTCACTCAGCAAAGAATTATAAATCCTGAAAGGCAGCTGATCTTCCTGGAAATGATTTAGCCTGTTGTATTGTTTGTTATTATTCTCATCGTACAAAACAGCATGCCTGTGGCTGAAAGTCCCACGCATTACATCCTGGCCACTCATCCTCACATCCCGGCCTTCTACGAGCAAAGAACTGTAGGCTAACAATTCTCCTGTAGCCCAGTCTATTTTTTCCTGGTCTTCATATAATTTTTTCTTATCTGATAAAAGCTTCTCTACTTTTCTTAGTGGCTTGAAGTCTTCCGGCCAGGTCATCAAACCATCAAATAATTTTTTTAATTGTGGTAACGCAATTGACGTATCAGGTGATTGTTCAAAATCTGCTGGAACTGCCCTTCTCAGGCTTTGCCACCAGATCTCAGGCTTTTGAAACTTATATGGCAGTGGATGTTGTTTTACATCATCAAGTCTTTCCTGAAGGTCATCCAGAAATTTTCTTTCCATCTCCTGCGCCAGTTCTTTTGCATCAGATTCTCCATGCTGTAGCAGGTACTGCGTATATACCTCACGTGGATTTGCATGCTTCTCTATCAGGGCATATAACCTTGGTTGAGTAAACTTTGGTTCATCTGCCTCATTATGACCATGCCTGCGGTAGCAAACCATGTCTATAAATATATCCGAGTTAAATTCCTGCCGATAAAGTGTAGCTAATTCTGCGACTTTTACAACCGCCTCTGCATCATCTCCATTCACATGAAGCACCGGCGCCTGTACTATTGCTGCCAGGGAAGTACAATAATCAGAACTTCTTGCATCTTCAAAATCAGTAGTGAAGCCTACCTGGTTATTTATCACAAAATGAATGGTTCCACCGGTATAATAACCATCAAGGTTACTCATTTGCAATACTTCGTATACTACACCCTGACCAGCAATAGAAGCATCTCCATGTATCAGGATAGGAAGAATTTTATCGTAATCACTTTTATACATTACGTCAGCTTTGCTACGGGCAAAACCTATTACCAGTGGATCTACAGTTTCCAGGTGAGAAGGATTAGGACAAAGTTTCAGGTTGACTTTTTTATCAGATTCAGTTCTTACTTCACTGCTGAAACCAAGGTGATATTTTACATCTCCGCTACCCATGGTAGTATCAGGTATGGCCGTTCCCTCAAATTCGCTAAAAATTTGTTCGTAAGTCTTTTCCATGATGTTGGCCAGCACATTCAGACGGCCACGGTGGGCCATACCGATGATCACTTCCTGAACTTCATTATTAGCAGCGACATTGATCATGGCATCCAGGGCAGGAATGGTAGTTTCACCACCTTCAAGGCTGAATCTTTTCTGACCAACATATTTAGTATGCAGAAATTTCTCAAACATTACCCCCTGGTTGAGCTTTTCCAGGATCCGTTTTTTCTGCACGAGCTCGAGCGGTTTTTGAAAGGTTTCTTCCATGGCTTTTTCCAGCCAGTCTATTTTAGTCTGATCATTTATTGAACTGTATTCTACACCAACTGAGGTGGTATAAGCTGCCTGTAGATGTTCGAGTATCTTTTTTAAATTTGCTTTTCCGAGGTTCACAAATTTTCCAGCTGCGAACTCGCTGTTTATGTCAGATTCTGCAAGACCAAAATGCTCTAAACCAAGGTTTGCATACCGGTTTTTTCTTTCCCTGATCGGATTTGTTTTAGCTACAAGATGACCTTTTTTACGATAAGCCTGAATCAGTTGGTAAACACCCAACTCTTTCATCAACGTATTTCCATCTACAGAACTGCCAGAAGCAGTTGCAGGAGCAGCGCCATTTTTTCCAACAGCAAAATCAAATCCCTCGAAGAATTTTCTGAGTTCCGGATCAGTAGTTTCCGGATTTTCCTTATAATCGTTGTAGATATTTTCTATGTAGGATGGATGTGCGTTGGTTATAAATTGGAAATCCTTCATGAGTTCGTATTCGGTTGATTTGGCTGATGATAAGAAAAAATGGTGACGAGACCTTAAGTTGCAAATATCTATAATAAACTGCTACAATGATTACCAGAATAATATAAAATTCTTGTAAACAGGGCTCTATTCTTTTTTCATTAAAACTTGATCATTTTGCCCTTAAACAATTAATTTCAGGTTTTTGAAAAAAACATGGGAAAAAGTTTCGCAGGAATAATAAAACTACTATCTTTGCAGCCCAAAAAAAAGAATAATGGCAAATCATAAAGCTACCAAAAAAGATGTTCGTCAGTCCGCAAAACGCAATGAACGTAACCGTTACTATGGCAAAACTACACGTAATGCTATCCGTGACCTGAAGACGCTGGATGACAATAAAGAAGCTTCTGATAAATTTGTTTCTGTAGTGTCAATGATAGACAAGCTGGCTAAACGTGGAACAATTCATAAAAACAAAGCAGCAAACCTTAAAAGCAAACTGGCAAAGCGTTTAAACACGCTGGCAAAGGCTTCTTAAGTAAAAGATATTACCAAAACTTACTCAGGCCCTTCGCTTTTGCGAAGGGTTTTTAGTTAATACAAACTTCATCCTGAAATACAGTAGCTCTAGCCTATTTTTGCGCCCTCAAAATAAATTCACATGCTCAAACATTACTTCTTAAGCTTTACATTCTTATTGATTTCGATTGTAGCTTTCGCACAGGGAACGGAAAGTTTTACAAACATTCCTACTACGACAACTCCATCATCCTATATTACCAGAACTTGGACTGGAGACAACGGACGTACTTGGACAGCTACAGCAGCCCGCACGGATAGTCCTAGTGATCCTTCAATTGTTGGAATGAATGGAAAATTTATCATATTTCGTGATACCGGGAAGATAATTTGTGAGGGCATCCCCAATGGCTGTGGGACTGTTAGCTTTGATTACACAAAAGCATTTAGCGGCAGCCCTGTTATTGCATTATATGTCAATGGATCTAAATATGGGGGTGATTTGGTGGTACCTGCCGGATCTACTTCAAAAGCAAACATCGTTGTAAATGTAACAGGCGCTTTTAAGTTTGAGATTCGCCAATCAACTATAGGAACTTCTACACGTGTTGCTATAGACAGTGTAAAATGGACCTCATTTAATGCTGTCCCTTGCCCTGAGCCTGCAACCCAGCCTACAAACCTGGCACTTTCCAGTACTCCAACTTCAATAACCGGAACCTTTACTGTAGTCCCTCCTGCTACATCGATAGAAAATTACCTGGTTGTAAGAACAACTTCACCGACACTTACTGCAGATCCTGTAGATGGTGTTTCTTATACAGCGGGACAAGTAGTAAATAGTGGAAACGGAATAGTGGTAGAAGTATCAGATGATGGAAGTTTTATTAATACGGGGCTTACACCAAACACTGCATATTCTTATTTTATTTTCTCCATGGAAGACCAGAGTTGCGGAGGTGGGCCAAATTATTTACAAACCAATCCACTCACGGCTTCTGCAAGCACTCCTGCATTACCGGCTTGCTCTACTCCTGCTAATCCGCCTACAGGATTAACCCTTACACCAAATAATACTACAATTACCGGAAGCTTTACTGCATCAGCAACTGCAAACAGGTACCTGGTGGTGATCAGTCAAAATGCAACACTAAGTGCAACTCCTGTAGATGGAACAATTTATAATACCGGTGAGCCATTTGGCGGAGGAAATGTTGTTGTATTTAGTTCAAACACTAGTTTTACTGCAACAGGACTTACAGTAGCTACTCCCTATTATATTTTTGTATTTGCTGCAAATGCAGAATGTACCGGTTCGCCTGTGTACAATTCCAGCTCCTTATCAGGCATGACTACCACAACAAATAATACGACAGGAATTCCTGTTGGATATTATGATGCCGCTAATGGTCTTACTTGTCAGCCGCTGAAAACAGCTCTAAAAAACATTATTACCAACGGTGCTAATGTTCTTACCTATACGCCTGGGTTATGGAATCTTTATCAATTCAGTGACCTACGTAGAAATGACGACAATACTGCAGATATCATTTGGGATATGTACAGCGATAACCCAACCGGACCAGATCCTTATACTTTTACATACGGAGTTAATCAATGTGGAAATTATACCGGAGAAGGTGAGTGTTACAACAGGGAACACAGTACGCCACAATCCTGGTTTACCAGTTCCAGCCCTATGGTAAGTGATGCACATCATGTTTTTCCTACAGATGGTAAAGTAAATGCAATACGTAGCAATTTTCCATACGGAGAAGTAATTACAGCAAGCACTACTTCACTTAATGGAAGTAAATTGGGGACAGGTAATAATTTCAACTACACCGGAACTGTTTTTGAGCCAATAAATGAATACAAAGGTGATTTTGCACGTGCAGGATTATACATGGCTGTACGTTATGAAGATCAAATCATTGCTAATAATTGGAGTAATAACGGAAGTGCTAACTCATGTTTATTAAGTCTGACTGACCAACCAGATGCTGCTGAGCGCCGCCTTCGTATTTATGATGAATGGGAATTGAGGACCTTTCTGAAGTGGGCTACAAATGATCCGGTAAGCCAGAAAGAGATTGATCGTAATAACGCCATATATTACCAGGAAGTAAGTACTGGTTCTGGTGCACCAATTGCTCAACGCAACAGAAATCCTTTTGTTGATCACCCGGAATACCTGACGCAGATGTTTCAATGCACAGGATTACTGCCAGTAACCCTAATTGATTTTAATGCAAAAGAAAATACGGAAAACGTTTTGGTTACCTGGACTTCAACTTTTGAAACCAACTTCCGAAACTATGAAGTAGAGCGCAGTGTAAATGGTGTGACTTTTACAACCATAGGAACTGTAGCAGGACAAAACCTGGGTAATTATCATTTTTATGACAACCATCTGCCGGCAGAAAATATTATTTATTATCGTTTGAAAATGGTAGACATTGATGGAAAAACTAACTACAGTAAAATAGTAAGTGTCAGGCTGACTAGTGCAGGAAACAGGTTGTCTCTATTTCCTAATCCGACAGCAAATTTTATAACTGTAAAGCTTACACAAGTAGCAACTGCAACTACCAATGTGAAGATCACTGATATTACAGGCCGTGCAGTAAAAACAAAATCAATTGCTGCCGGAACTGTTCAATTTAAACTCGATGTTTCTGATCTGCCATCAGGCAGGTATTTTATACAGGTCATCAGCAATGCTTCTATCATCAATGAATCATTTAGCGTAATCAGGTAATAATAAATTATTTATAAAACACAAAAACGCCTTTCATTTTCGGAAGGCGTTTTTGTTTGATACAGTTTAAAGTTTTAGTATAGATTTGATCAAAAGCAGCCATAATTTTACAAAGAATCATTCATAACTTTTGCAAAAGAATGTAATCATGAGAACCATATTAAGTTCCTTTATTTTACTCGTTTCCCTGACATCAATGGGTCAGCAAACTGTATTCGAAAATTCAGGAGGTAAGGAAACAGCTACCTATTTTGAAACAATAGCATTCTATAAAACACTGGCTGCAAAATCTGTAAAGGTGCAAATAAAGGAGATGGGCATGAGCGATGCCGGCTATCCCCTACACCTGGTAATCGTAAGTAATAAATTAATTAAAGACTCTGCTGCATTACATAAAAATGGACGGGTTGTCATTATGATCAACAATGGTATTCATCCCGGAGAGCCAGATGGTATAGATGCCAGCATGATGCTAGTAAGAAATATAGTTACGGGAAAACTTTCATTACCGGAAAATATTGTTCTGGGAATTATTCCAATTTATAATATCGGCGGAGCATTAAACAGAAATAACAGCACCCGTGTAAACCAAAATGGACCAGTTGAATATGGCTTCAGGGGCAATGCACAGAACCTGGACCTGAACAGGGATTTTACAAAAATGGATAGTAGAAATGCACGATCATTTGCAGGAATATTTCATTACCTCAACCCTGATATTTTAATAGACAATCATGTAAGTGACGGAGCAGATTACCAACATACAATGACGCTTATCAGTACCCAATACGACAAGCTTGGTTCTATAGAAGGAGAATGGTTGAGAAATAATTTTGAACCCGCTTTATATGTTGGTATGAAAGAAAAGAATTGGGACCTGATACCATATGTAGAATTCGATGGAGCAAACTTTGATAAGGGAATCACTCAATTTTATGAATCACCCAGGTATTCTTCAGGATATGCAGCGTTGTTTGGCTGTCTTTCATTTATCCCGGAAACGCATATGTTGAAACCATACAAGGAAAGAGTAAACAGCACCTATGACCTGATGAGAACTTTTATAGAGCAGGCTTCTTTACAATCAAAAGAATTGCTACAGGTCAGGAAAGCTGCTGCCATTGCAGTTGCAAAGCAGCAGGTATTCCCGCTAAGATGGAAACCAGACATGAGCAAAAGCACAGAAATTTTATTTAAAGGATATACCCAGGATAGCATGATCAGCAAGGCTACAGGACTTATGCAAATGTATTATGACAGGAACCGCCCTTATGAAAGAAAAATAAATTATTTCAACTTTTTCAAAGCAGATAATATTGTTTCAAAACCACGTGCTTACATTATACCTGCCGGATGGTATGAAGTAGCAGAACGCATGAAACTAAATGGAGTTGTTTTAACCCAAATCAAAAAAGACACTATTGTAAATGCTACAGTATACCGGATTGAGCATTATAAAACCCGGAGCATGGCTTATGAAAAACATTACCCACATTATGCAACCGAAACAAGCAGTTTTAGAGATTCGGTATTCGTCAGAAAAAATGATTGGATCGTATATTTAAACCAATCGGCTAACAGGTTTATTGTTGAAATGCTGGAACCAACCGGCGATGATAGTTTCTTTTCATGGAATTTCTTTGATGCTATACTGCAGCAGAAAGAAGGATATAGTGATTATAGATGGGACGCAATAGCCGCAAATGTTTTGGAAAATGATCCTGGATTAAAAAAGAAGCTTGAAGAAAAAAAGAAAGCAGATCCTGTATTTGCAATGGATAGCAGGGCTGTACTTAATTTCGTTTACCGCAACTCTGCCTATTACGAAAAGGCACACATGAGGTATCCCGTTTACAGAATTGAATAGATTTTATGTACAAATTTCATCTATCCATTGCATCACTGTTACTCCATCTTCTGCACTACAAGGATTTGGAGATGAACCATTAAAATAACGAACTACTTCTGCTATCATAGGCAGCTGCACATGTTCCAGTTCCGGAAAATCGAATTTTTGTGTTTGATTGTTTTTAGTAAATGAAACAGTATTGTTATCAAATACACTGAAAATAATCTGGCCATTTTCTCCGTCAATCTTCACTTCATCTTTTACTTCTTCCGGATTTGAATTAAAATTCCATTCTCCAGAGAAATGAATTCCATTTTTAAAATCTAAACTTGCTGAAACATAATCGGCTGCTTTGTATATCTCCTGTGAGATCGCAGTTTTCCCGGAAACAGTTTCAGCTTCTCCAAAATAATATAACAACAAATCCAGCTGATGCGGAGCAAGGTCATGAAACAGCCCACCTCCCGAAATTGCAGGATCAATGCGCCATTGCTTACTTTCATTTTCCATGTCTTCAGCCTTTATTATTTCCCGGTTGAAAAACAACTGTACAGTATTTATTTTCCCAAGATCGGGAAGCAAGGATTTGATTTGTAGAAATTTTGGCTGCAACCTCCTGTAATGCGCAACGGATATTTTCACATTATTGGCTTTTGCTGCGGCTGCTATTTTATATGCCTCAGCAGCATTCATAGCCATTGGCTTTTCTACATAAACAGGCAGGCCTTTTTCTATTGCCTGAATGCAATATTCATAATGACTTGATGGTGGTGTAGCCACATATATAGCATTTACACGCTCATCATTAAACAATTCTTCTGCATCAGTATACCACCTACTCACATCATGCCTTCTTGCATAATCGGCAACTTTTCCTTCATTTCTGCGCATTACAGCCACTAAAGCTGAACCTTCGACTTTCTTAAAAGCAGGCCCGCTTTTCGTTTCTGTCACGTCTCCGCACCCAATAATTCCCCATTGTATCATAAGTGACAAGTTAATCTCCTAAAAAGTATTACAAACATTTTTTTAAAAAAAAAACTGCACCTCAAATGAAGACAGTTTAATTAAGTTTATGTTGACCTGGCCTGCAGCTTTGCAGCAGCAACCTGGTGTTTGATGCCAGGTAAAACAGACATTTGGGAAAAATTTATTTACGAGTTTTTGGGGATACTTCAGAGATACTTTAGTTTCGTTCGTTTAGGAGATAAATTTATGATGAAGCATATTTGGTTGAATTTTTTTTCAGTAATGATGATTCCTTTTGTGTTTTCTTCATGCAATGATTCCACTCAATCCGTAGAGATAAATAAAGCTGAACAGATTATTGATTCCAGCATAATGGCCAGTGGTGGTGACAATTATACCCACATGGATATTTATTTCACTTTCCGACAATACAGAATGCACCTAAAAAATAAAGATGGAATATTTCTTTATGAAAAAACATTTAAAGATTCAGCCGGCAATGTAATTGTAGAATCCCTCACTAATAATTCGTTCACCAGGAAAATAAATGACACAAAACAAATTTTGGATAAAGCTAAAGAGGAAAGTCTTGCCACAAGCCTAAATAGCATAGCATATTTTGCCTTATTACCATTCAAATTAAATGATCCGGCAGTTATGCCGGAATTTATTGCAGATACAATGTTTATGGGATCGCCCTATTATAAGATCGGGATAAAGTTTAAAGCTGACGGTGAAATGAATAAACACCAGGATGATTACTGCTATTGGATCAATAAAGAAACAATGCTGGTAGATTTTTTAGCTTACAAAACGGGCGGACCAAGGTTCAGAAAGACGATAAGCAGGGATACCAGCAATGGAATAATTTTCCAGGATTATGAAAATTATGCTATGGAAGACAGTCTCATAGATTTAAGAAACTATGACCTTGCGTTTCTCCAGGGAAAAATGAAATTACTTTCTACGATTGAGCCTACTGATTTTACGGATAGTACAACAAAGCAATAAATTACTCTTTTGCTATTACAAGCTTTCCATCTACATCTTCCTGCACCTGCCTGGCAAATGCAAAAAGTTTAGCATAATCGGCAGCTGCGATCTTCACCTGATTTATCGTAAGGCTATTGATAATGGTGAATTTGCGTGATGAAGCTTCCCATTGGTAGGTACCGGTATATGTGCCCAATTCATTTGTAATATTCTTGTCTTTGGGCATATCTGCAATCACATATCCTTCCGGGAAAATCATTATAGTGGTATCTGTTTTCACAAAGGGAAATGAAAAATAATAGTCCTGTTTCCTTTCTTTATTATCAGGTATTCTCTCTGTAAAAAAACGGTAATGCTTTTTATCCATAAAAACCTTAGAAGGAATTTTCATAGAATATACCTGGTCGTATCCTGCCCTGGTATTAGCAATGAGAGTGCCCGGTTTTATTGGCTCAAGTTGTAATGTAAAATTATCAGGCTGTGTCCAACGCAAACTTTTTACAACATACTTGAGTTTATCATCCCCGCTTTTATCTTTTAAAAATTGAACCATACTTTCCTTAAACTCACCGGTTGCTTCTATTCTTGTTTCAATACTTCCTCCCCAATCTTCATTGATCTTGTAAACACTTTTCAAATTCAACCGGTTATTTTCGGCTTTGCTTCCAGGAGTGTTTACCAGCACTCCGCCATTTTCTGTAACCAGAAGTGCTTTTCGGTTTTCTGTGAAATTTCCTAGCACACCAAAATCACTGATATTGCTTGTACATTCCAGCCACACGCTGTCTTTTGTCTGCGGGATGCATAATATAATATGATTGAAAGGAGACGAAGGAAAATCTTCAGCAGCTACAATTCCATTTTCTCCGGCATTTACAATAGCATAGATACTTTTTACATTTACCGCATCCAATGCAGCTTTCATATAATTACTTAAGGCTTTACAGTCACCATATTTTTTATCCTGCACAAAATCTGCGCTGAAAGGTTTCCATCCTCCTATGCCAAGTTGTATACTTACATAGCGCATATTTTTTTGCAGGTAATTGTAAATGATCCTGGCTTTTTCAATGTCATTTCCTGCACCAGCCACCAGGTTCCTGATGAATGTAGCATTAGTTGCATTAAGTTTATTGTCTTCTTTTATCAATGAATTTGTCCATTCTCCATAACTTTTCCAACTGGTCATATCACCTTCATAATTCATCATTTTGAACTTATTAGGTGCAAGCTCAAGCCTTGCATAATAATTTGAAGAAGGCCCGCTTTCTGCCTCACGGGGGATGGCTGGTTGATTGTCAACTTTCCAGGTATAAGTAGTTACATTTTTATCTACAGAAGTTGTGGGAGGTAGTTTGATATTTAAAGTACGATAGCGAAGCCCAATAGAATTGTCAACTTCTGCTACATACAAAAAATGTTGAGTAGCCACTCCAGGCACTTGAATGAAAGAATCTGGGTAATCTAACAACCCATTGTATTTAATTGTATAAATATGCTCTATTGTTATTGGATAAGCAGGTGCGTTTACCTGGAAATGAGTGTATTTACCATCTTCTACCATGCCGCTTCCATAAGCTCCTGAAACCATATCTTTTTTTGAATAAGATTTCATTTTTTTGCCAGAAGCATCATAAACATTTACTTCTGCCTCTTCCAGTTTTCTGAATTTATCTGAAAATTCAACAAAGTCAAGGTATCTGCTGGCATCTTCATTTAAGATGGTAACCACCTGGTGAACATCCATTCTTGCATTATTAATATCCTTAATTGTAAACCTGGTTTCATCAAGCCTTAATACAGCTGAAGCATTTTTTCTAAGTTCTGTTGGTATATTTAGTACGCTATATTCATTACCAATGAATGAAATATTATTCTGGCTATAACTAAGACCTGGCAACAAAGAAGCTCCGATAACGGAAAGGGTATAGATGAGGTATTTTATTTTCATCAGGATTTCTTTTTAAGGGCAATATTTTCTGACAATAGAGCAAATATTTTTTTATAGATCATTTGCAGATCCGGGTATTCATCGGCTTCATATCTTTCCCTTTTTAAATTAAGAGATACCTGGAAATTTATTAACCCATCATTTTTTTGCAAAAGTCTCACAAGAGATATACTGGTATCAGGAAGAATCATTCTGATACTTTTAGGCAATTCTTCTATGTCAAAACTGCTATCTATATTCATAAAACCCCTTACAGTAAATGATTGCATATACCCAAAATCGATTGCACTTTGCCTTTTTTCTGCAATGAAAAGGTTTTCTGATACACCCATGAAAATATTATAAGGCAGAAAATAATAATCTGTAGAGGATTTTAATTTTCCCGAAAAATGAAAAATTTGTTTCAATGGCAATTCATCTTTCCCTACATTGTCTACGGCTATCGAATCAATATTAAACTCTGCAAGATCTCCCTTTATGTATGCTTTTTTAAGCAAGCCCTCTTTGTACATTTTCGTTCTTACATTAGAACCATAACCACTACTTTCTACTTCAGCCTTTCCACTTATAATTCCTTCATGATTTACAAACAATTTGCATATTACATGAATGTTGGTAGCTGGTTTGTGCATCAAATATTGTAATTGAAAGAATTAGCAAAGCTTTCACTTTTTTTTATTAGACTAACTTTGGGGTATTACTATTATCCTCGTACTAAAATTTCCTTCTTTCAGACTATTTACTTACTTTTGCACCCCGCTAAAAAAATAGCGGCAAACAATTTTTTTTACATAAATTAAATCAGGGAAATGAACAATTACG
>JBBQYS010000091.1:0-13156 GCA_038208485.1 Chitinophagales bacterium | reverse complement strand
AAGCAGGTTGTAAAACATTCTGTCAATACTGTACAAATATTCCCCCGTGTCTTCTACAAACAAAATAGCATTTTTTGTATCAGGACTACTTTTACTGCCGGCAATATTTTCTAAAGTTCGCAGGTTTCCACCTATGAGTTTTCCGGTTGCACTTCCAGTAATATTTAACTTGTTCGCGGGTGCTGTATAGGAGATTGCCTTACCTGAAAGTATATCATTAATGGATTCAATACTTTTTTTCTGCACTTCCTCTGCTGCCTCCCAGTTATCCGGGAAGCTGTTGCACATTTTGCTATGGATAGAAGCGATATGAAAATTTTGAAAAATATGGTTGTGAAAAATCGTAATGTCACTAAAGCCAATGATCCATTTTGGGTGCCTTCGGAATTGATCAAAATTTAAATCATCTAATATCCTGATACTGCCATATCCACCACGGGCACACAATATTGCTTTTATGTTTTTATCATCCAGCATTTGTTGCATGTCATCCTTTCGCTCTTTATCTGTACCTCCAAAGCTGTTGTCTTTTTTTCCAATCGTTTTTCCGATCTGTACCCTATATCCCCATTCATGCAATTTTTTTATTGCCGGTTGTATTTCATCTAACGTAATAAAACCAGCAGGACTTGTGATGCCTATGGTGTCATTTTTTTGTAAATAAGGAGGTATAGTGCAGTCGGGTTTTTTATCTGCCAGGCTTGCAGAAAGACTGCTGCCAGCAAGAGCAGCAGGAATAATTGAGGTAAGAAAACTTTTTCTCTTCATGCAGGTCATGAAGGTAGAATAAAGATTTGTGTTTAAAGAGGGCAAAATCATTTTCCGGTGGAAGACATTGAGCAATTTAGTATACAATCTTGGCTAAGGATTTTTTTCATGATGCCGTAGCAATTTAGGATACACCTGGCTTGGCAAATAAAATTTCATTTTACTGTAAAACTTTTTCTTAACCAAAAAGATTGTTAAACTCTTTTCAACCTAAAATCTTTTTCAAAAATATTACCAGAGATTTATCATTCCTAAACTCAATTATTATGAAAACAAAACTTTCGCTTTTAGCACTAACCCTTGCTTTGTTCAGCTCAACAAACCTTTACGCACAAGTAGTACAGAAAGGTGATTTCATTGCGGGCATCAATGTCTCAGGACAGAAGTATAGTAATTTCGACTCCACGGGAACGTATATTCCTACCAGCCGGAATTTAAATTTTGCTCCATTTATTAGCTATGGTGTAGCTAGAAACTTAAGTGTTGGAACATATGTTTTACTTAACAACAGCAACGGCAGCAATTTTAATTTTAGTAAGTACAATCATGATTATGCTATGGCTGTTTTCTCCCGAAAATATTTTCCTATCAACAAATCAATTTATGGTTATGTGCAGGGAGATTTAAAATACGCCTCTATCGGAAATATATATTCCACTGGTAAATTTACCAGCAATTCATTGTCTTTAAATTTATCCGGTGGTCTTGGCTACCAGTTTACAAAAAGGGTAGGACTTGAACTCGGGGTCAACAACCTGCTTTCAGGAAATATTTCTCAAACCAGGGGGGCGCTATCTAACGGTACGCCAACAGAGGTTAAAAACATTGATTTTACCTGGAGAAATGTAACGCAAAGAAATGGATTGCATGTCGGAGTTACTTTTAGGTTTTGATGGAAAAAGATTTGGCTTTGTATTGAAGTATTGATTCCAGGACGTAATGAAAAAATGATTTAGTCTTGTAGCTCATATTACCACATACAATCCACCGGCGGTAGAAAGGATCACAAACAGGGCAAGAAATAACAGCAGATCGTAATGCCATCCATAACCTTTATCGGCAAAAAACTTTGTCTTCCATACAAAGATCTTTTTTTGCATGGCACCCAACATGATCAACATTAATAAGACCGCAGCCACCTGTGTATAAATACCAATCATCAAGGCAAGCGGTGCTATGATCTCTATCCAGCCAAGAACGGCAGTGGCTGTTGGAGACATGCCAATGTCTTTTCCTCTTTCTATAGGCTTCTGCGCATGTTTAATACCGCTGGCCAGGAAAATAATAGCAACAATTATTCTTAATAATAAAAGTGATAGTGGAGTAAGGCAGGAAAGGTCATATATCATAATAAAAAATTTTATCGGGATTGATCAAAAGTTTATTACATAGCCTGAATCATAAAGTCTGAAAAGAAAAGCTCCTGTAATGGGAGCCTTTCTTAAGAAATCATAATTATATCTTTATGAACTGCCCTGAGCAGATTGAATTACCATGTATTGTTTTAATGAGATAAACACCAGGCAATAAGTCACTAATATTTACACTCACTGCATTGAAGCCAGTGACACCTGCTACAATTTTTGTTCTTAGCAAAACGTTGTTGGTGCTGAATATCTTCATCGTAATTGTTTGTGGTGCAGATAAAATAACATTACTGTTAATGACATTGGTTGCAGGGTTTGGATATGCAATGAGTGAACATGCGGAGGTCGCTCCATAGTTGTTTTCCACATGTATAATTCTACAAGATTCCTTGTTGCAGTTTGTACCAAAGGCCGCATTTAAACATACCCTGTAGTATCCTGAATCTACAAAAATATACTGCGGATTATTTTGTTGTATAACAACCGGCGGATTACTTGCATTTCCAGAAAATTTTGTGATACTCCAGGTTTGATTTTGTATCGGCAGATTAGAAACAGCGGTGAAATAGTACTTGTTATGATTTAATGTATCTCTGAGATAGTTATAAGATAAAGTAGCAGAATCACACATGCTTAAAGGTGCTACATTAATCACCCTGCAGAAAGTGCGGGAGCACGATGCAGACTTTACGACAGTGAGACAAACCTGGTAAGATCCTCCATGTGTATAATTGTGAACAGGATTTGGAGATGTACTTGACGTGCCGTCACCAAATGACCAACTATACTGCCAGGTAGTGTTTATTGCAGTTACAAATTGAAATCCTGTGGAAGAATTGGGAAGAGATAATACATTAAATTCCTGCGTAGTACAAGGTGCTGTAAAACTAATAGTATGACAAACGTCCCTGATACAAGTAGTCAGTACACCATTAGAATTTCTTTTAATGATTCTGAGACAAACATTATAAGTCCCTGCCTGCGCATATGTGTGAACAGCATTGTAAGTATTAGCACTTGTCCCGTCACCGAACGTCCACCGGATAGAATCTGAGCTGGCAGCTCCTGTTGAAGTATTTATAAATTGATAAACATTTGTATTGGCACCTGTAGAATCATGGGCAGAAGTAAATGCTGCCTGCAAATAACAAACATTAGAACCTGTGTAATTTATTGTTTTGCAAAATTCGCTGATACAATTTGAAAGTGTTCCGTTAGGATTTCTTTTTATTATCCTCAGGCATGCATTGTATATTCCGGGCTGGGCATAAATGTGTGAAGTATTGAAACCTGTGCCGGTTGTGCCATCACCAAAAATCCAACGGATAGAGTCTGTAGGGGCTGCATTTAATGATGCATTTAAAAAAAAGTAATTATCAGGCATAGTACCTGTGGAATCACGCTCTGCTTGAAAGTTTGCAGAAAGTCCACAAGAATTTTGCGTGACGATAATCGTATGGCAGGTGTCGCTAAAACAATTGGTAGGTACACCATTTTCTCTTTTCTGAATCCTCAGGCAAACTGTATAGGTACCTACGGAACTATAAGTGTGTTGAACTGTATTGTTGTTTCCCCAGGCGGTGGATCCATCACCAAAACTCCACCTGACAGAATCTGTTGGAGAAATTGGCGTTGAAGTATTTGTAAAAGTAAAATTTGCCGGGCTTGTTTGTGTGCTTATAAAATTAGAAACCAGGTTACAGCTGATGTTTTGAATTGTCACCTGCAACACCGTGGAATCCGTGCAGATAAAGCCAGCTGATTGGCTAAAAATTTTCAACAAAACCGGATAGGTACCGTTGTTTGTATACTGATGTGCGGGATTGGCAACATTACTAGTTGTACCATCACCAAATCTCCAGAAAAAAGAATCTACAGGAGTTCCATTTATTCCGTAAGAAGTAGAGGTGAATTGCACCTGTCCATTTGCCTGGTAAACAAACGTAAAATTTGCTGCACAGGCAGTGGTTTGGCTATGTGCATTTGCAAACGATAATAACCCTGCTAAGAGCAGGAGAAAGTAAATTTTTTTCATAAAAAAGCATAATCGGTTTTAGGATAAAAGATTTATGTTCAAATGAATTATATGAAATCATGCGTAATATTAAACAAAAAACTCTTTAGATGTGTGGGTTTAAAAAGAAAATATAATTGGATATTCCCCATAAAGAAGGTGATCTTATATAGCAAATCAGATTTTACGTATGTAAATGATTATTTAAACAGGAGATTATTTTCAAACATTTTTAGAAGGTTCTGTTTGAAAAATAATAAATACCTTTTATCAAAGTCGGCCATTCAAAAACATTACAATTACAAAACGGAGAAGCATAGAGAAAACAAATGGTTCTGCATTCTTTCCTTAAAACTGAATGGTTCTTTGTCTAAAAAGATTTTACCTTACACAAAAAAAAGGCAACTCCACCGGAATTGCCTTTTTATAAAACAATTAAGTCATTTATTTTCCATGACATTGTTTAAATTTCTTTCCACTCCCACAAGGGCAAGGATCATTACGCCCGATCTTAGGTTCTACCCTTATTGGCTCTTGTTTCACCGCCGGTGATGGATCAAAATAATCATTTTCATTTACTCCATAATCATCTCCGGCAGCATCTATCTGGGCTTTATTATTTGCCATCTTGCTCATGTCAGTTTTCTGCTCACGGCCTTCCCTGATTGGTGCCTGCTGCTCCATTGGTATCTGTGCATGGCTCAGGAAGCTGACGATATCTTTATTGCTTTGCTCATCCATTTGGCGGAAAGCATTAAAGGCTTCTATCTTATAAATGACCAACGGATCTTTCTGCTCATATCCTGCAGTCTGTACACTTTGGCGCAGGTCATCCATGCTGCGCAGGTGCTCTTTCCAGGCATTATCAATAGTGCCAAGGGTAATACTTCTTTCTAAAGCACGGCCAAGTTCTGCACCATTGCTGGCAATGTATTTATCTAAATTAGTAAGTGCCTGTATGCCTTTTTTGCTGTCGGTAAATGGAACCGCTACGTTCTCAATATGGCTTCCCTGCTCCTGTCGTATTTTACTGATGACCGGGAAAGTCTGGTCTGCTATCGCCTTTGTTTTTTTAGTGTAACTGGCAATAGATTCGTGGTAAAGTTTGTCTGCTACTTCCTGTACATTTCCTTTGTCTAACTCCTCTGAAGTAATATTCGTTTCTAATCCAAAATTCAGGATTACTGCCAGCTTGAACTCATCGAAATTATTCTGTTCTTTAAATGAAAGGATCAAACCTTCTGCAACCGAATAAAAGGCATTATCCAGGTCAAGGGCAAGGCGTTCACCAAACAAAGCATGGTTTCTTTTTGCGTACACAACATTCCTTTGTTTGTTCATTACATCATCATATTCCAATAGCCTTTTACGGATACCATAGTTATTTTCCTCTACTTTTTTCTGTGCACGCTCTATGCTTTTGCTGATCATGCTATGCTGGATGTTCTCTTCTTCTTTGTATCCCATACGATCCATCAGGGAAGCTATACGCTCACTGCCAAACATACGCATCAGGTCATCTTCCAGGGCTATATAAAACAAAGAACTTCCAGGATCTCCCTGCCTGCCGGCACGACCACGAAGCTGTCTGTCTACACGGCGACTCTCATGGCGCTCAGTACCAATGATGGCCAAACCACCGGCTTCTTTTACACCAGGCCCAAGTTTGATATCCGTACCACGACCCGCCATGTTTGTAGCAATGGTTACAGCACCGGCAAGACCAGCTTCTGCAACTACATCCGCTTCACGGGCATGTTGTTTTGCGTTCAATACATTATGTGGAATTCCTTTTTGCTTGAGCATACGACTGAGCAACTCACTTACTTCTACATTGGTAGTACCTACAAGTACCGGCCTGCCCGCCTGGCGAAGTAGTTGTACATCATCTATAACGGCACCGTATTTTGCACGCTTGGTTTTATACACTTTATCCTGTTCATCATTTCTGATCACCGGCACGTTGGTAGGAATACTTACCACATCCAGTTTGTAAATGCTCCAAAGCTCAGCTGCTTCTGTTTCCGCTGTACCAGTCATACCGGCAAGCTTATGGTACATCCTGAAATAATTCTGCAGGGTTACGGTAGCATATGTTTGAGTACTGGCTTCTATCTTGGTATTTTCTTTTGCTTCTATCGCCTGGTGAAGTCCGTCACTATAACGACGTCCGTCCAGTATACGACCAGTTTGCTCATCTACAATTTTCACTTCCTCATCCATCACCACATACTCCACATCTTTTTCAAAAAGTGTGTAGGCTTTCAGTAATTGTTGTGCAATGTGTATCCGCTCTGATTTAGCTGAAAATTCGTTCATCAGGTTTTCCTTGCGGGATAGTTTTTCATCAGCATCCAGGTCTGTCTTATCTATTTCTCCAAGCTTGGTAGCTATATCTGGAAGAATAAAAAATTCAGGATCTTCTCCCTCGCGGGTGATGAGTTGAATACCATTATCTGTAAGTTCTACCTGGTTTTGTTTTTCATCGATAGAGAAATATAATTCTTTGTCTACTTCAGGCATTTTCTTTTGCTGGTCTGCCAGGTAAAAGTTTTCGCTCTTTTGCAATTTTACCCTCATTCCCGGTTCGCTCAGGAATTTGATTAGTGCACTATTTTTTGGAAGACCACGATGGGCACGCATCAGGGCAAGACCACCATCTTTCGGGTCATCATTGCCTTCTGCTATTTTCTTTTTTGCTTCTATTAAAAATGAATTGGTTGCTTTTCTTTGCGCTTCCAGTAGTCTTTCTATCCTTGGCTTCAGGTCAAAGAATAACTGTGTATTGTCACTATGGCCAACCGGACCACTGATGATCAAAGGAGTACGGGCATCATCTATCAAAACACTATCTACCTCATCCACCATAGCAAAATGGTGTTTGCGTTGAACCATTTCATCCGGAGAATGCACCATGTTATCCCTGAGGTAATCAAAACCAAATTCATTGTTGGTGCCATAAGTTATATCAGCATTGTATGCTTTACGACGGGCGTCAGTATTTGGTTGATGCTTGTCTATACAATCTACAGTCAGGCCCAGGAATTCAAAAATTGGTGCATTCCATTCACTATCACGACGGGCCAGGTATTCATTCACTGTTACAAGATGTACACCTTCGCCGGTAAGTGCGTTGAGGTAACTTGGTAAAGTACTCACAAGCGTTTTACCCTCACCTGTAGCCATCTCAGCAATACGACCGCTGTGCAAAACTGCACCACCAATCAGCTGCACATCATAATGTATCATGTTCCAGGTGATCAATCCGCCGGCAGCCTTCCAGGTATTTTTGTAGATGGCTTTTTCTCCATCAATGACAATATTGTCCTTCTTTGCAGAAAGCTCAATATCAAGCGCTGTAGCTGTTACTTTTAATTCTTTGTTTTCTTTGAAACGACGACTGGTTTCTTTGACTGTAGCAAAAGCTTCCGGCATTATTTCATCCAGTATCTCTTCTATTTTAGCATCACGGTCTTTCTTCAGCGCATCTATTTCTTTGTACAATCCATCCCGGCCGCCGATCTCTTCGAGGGGAAGTTCTTCTGCCTGGTGCTTAAGTCCTGCAATGCGTTCGTCTATTTCTTTGAGGTGGGCTTTTATCCTTTGTTTGAAGATGGCAGAATTGTTGCGCAATTCATCGTGGCTTAAGTTTCTGTAAGCATCAAAAAATTCATTTGTTTTTCCTACAATCGGACTGAGTTTTTTTACGTCTTTCTCACTTTTATTTCCACCAAATATCTTGGATATGATTCCTAACATGTGTTTTTTGTTTTTCCAGTAAAGCCTGTCTTTGTCAAAATTTATGCTATCTATAGAAGCTAGCCAAAATGACAGGGCTGCAAAGTTAGCAATTTCGGGAGAGAATTCGGGAGGCTTTACATTGGGTAAAGTTGACAGCTAATTACACTGGTTTTCCCGGATAGTTTGCATGCGGCAAAGGCTGATCCACGAATTACACAAATTTTCATGAATAACACCGGGTTTGCCTTCGGCAAATAGAGGTTAGCCACGAAAGCACAAAAACATTAATTGTTTTGCCTGCGGCAAAGATTTGTCCACGAGTTACACAAATTTTCATGAATAAAATAAGGTTGCCTTCGGCAAAGAGAAGTTAGCCACGAAAGCACAAAAACACAAATTGTTTTGCCTGCCGCAAAGGTTTAACTCCCCTCCTAGACAATCATCAACAATAAGTGCTTCCTAAACAATTTTAAACAATTCTCAACAACCCTTCAAACCCTTCCCAAAAAAACTTGGTACTTTATTTGAAAAGGGTGCATCAAACAAATTATATAACAGAAATGAGAAAAATGAAAAATTTGGTTGCCATTATGGCTTTATGCGTAATGACACTACATGCAAATGCACAGCAAGAAGAAGTAACTCCTAAAAATTCCTGGTTTAAGTTTGGCATAAATGCCGGTGTTCCGGTGGGTGATGTGTCGGACATTTCAAGTTTTGTGGGAGGAGTAGAATTGAAAGGGCAGTTAATGACTACTCCACATTGGGGTCTCGGTCTTACCGCAGGTTACAATCACTTTTTCCCAAAAGACAATTTTGAGTCATTTGGAACAGTACCAGTGGGAGCTTTTGTCAGGTATTATCCGCAGAGCTCGGGTTTCTTTGCAGGACTTGATGGCGGTTATTCTTTTGTAACCAATGCAAATGGTGCTGATGGCGGTGCGTTTTTCAAACCACAGTTGGGTTACCATAACTACAGCTGGAATTATTTTGCGTATTACAATACAATCCTTCGCTCTGACAACAAAGGTGGAAATATTGACAATGTTGGTGTAGGTGTTACATACAATATTCGTTTTAAGAAATAAGAACTTATCCGAAGTAATTAAAAAGCCGCCAGATTTATTTGGTGGCTTTTTTTTAACTCATTTTTCAACTAATGTTTAGTCCCGCCAGGATTGCTGTTCCTTTTACCATCCACACATACTTCCAAAGTTTGCCTCAAGGTCTTGGTAATAGAACCGATGAAGGAGTACCATTTGCGGTGCAACCGGATGCATTTATAGCTGATCGTATGACATTAGCTACAAACCAATAAAAATACAGTTGTTGAAAGAATATCGCCGTGTTTCATATAAAGTACCTCAGTTTTACAAAATAAAAAACCGAAAAACTTTCTTACTTTTGCGCACCATTTTACAAACACAATTACTATGAGCGGCGCTTTAAAAGAAGTAAGAAACAGGATAACCAGCGTACAAAGTACCCAGCAAATCACAAAAGCCATGAAAATGGTGAGTGCTGCAAAACTTCGTCGTGCACAAGATGCTATTACAGAAATGAGGCCTTACGCCCAAAAACTGCAGGAAATGCTGAGCAATATTGTTGCTACTGCAGAAGGGGATGTAAAAATGGACCTGGCTACCGAAAGAAATGCAGAAAATGTGCTTATTTTAGTAGTAACGAGTGATCGTGGCCTTTGTGGCGGTTTTAATAGTAACCTGATTAAACTCACGAAGCTTACTATCCAGGAAAAATACAGTGCACAATTAGCTGCCGGTAAAGTGACCATTCTCCCTATTGGTAAAAAAGGATACGAGCATTTTAAAAAGAACGGATATAAAGTAGTAGATAGTTTTTGGGAGATTTTTACCGGTCTTAGTTTTGAGAAAGTACAGGCTGCCGCAAAATATGCGATGACAGCTTTCGAAAACAAAGAGGTAGATGCTGTAGACCTGGTTTATAGCGAATTTGTAAATGCTGCTACACAGCAATATATTTCTGAGCCATTCTTACCAGTGCAGAAACCAAAAGAAACAGGCAGCAAAAAGAAATCTGACTTCATTTTTGAGCCAAGTAAAGAAGTGATCATAGAAGAGTTGATGCCAAAAATATTAAACACGCAATTGTTTAAAGCAGTTTTAGATAGCAATGCCAGCGAGCATGGAGCCCGTATGACAGCCATGGATAAAGCAAGCGAAAACGCAAATGAATTGTTGAAATCACTGAAGATCAGTTATAACAGGGCAAGACAAGCAGCCATTACTACCGAGCTTACCGAGATCGTAAGTGGAGCAGCGGCACTTGCAGGATAGGTTTTATCTGTAGAGATTTTGGTTGAAAGTATGTTCCATTAATTATTAAGTCGATAATTATTAAATTTCGTTATCTACCAGGACAAATCTTCAAATCAACCCATCTTCAAATTAACTCATTTTCAAATCAACTCATCTTCAAATTGACAAATCAATAATTGGAACTTTCTGCCATCATACCACATATAGAAGCGCTCATCTTTGCCAGTGATAAACCACTAACGGCATTAGAGATCACCACGCATGTAAACAATGCACTTGGTTTTATAGATGATGTGGCCAACCTGGACCAAATAGAAACGGCTATTGAAGGGATCAATGAAAAATATAACTCAGAATTTTATGCTTTTGAACTAAAACAAAGCGGTGGCGGCTGGCAGTTTCTTACCAAAGTAGAATACCACAAAACTGTTGCTTTATTGAATGGAGATAAATTCATCAAAAAGCTTTCTACTGCGGCGCTGGAAACACTTGCCATCATTGCCTATAAACAACCAATTACTAAATCTGAAATGGAAGCCATCCGTGGGGTGAACTGCGATTACGCAGTACAGAAACTCCTGGAGAAAGACCTCGTGATCATCAGCGGCAGAAATGAAGAGGCCGTAGGTAAACCATTGATCTATGCTACTTCCAAATCTTTCATGGATTACTTTGGTATCAACAGTGCCGATGAACTACCAAAAATCAGTGAAGTGCTGATGGAACAACTTACACAGGCGACTGCTGTGAGTGAGATCAACAGGGAAAAAGATGCTGCAGAACAAGCCGAATTAGATGAGAAGGCTTCAAAAGATGAACAGGTTGTCGATGATGTGATAGATGCCGTTTTACAATCTCAAGAAAGGCCTGAACTTGCGGAAGAACTGAAACAAACTGATGAGCAGGAACAGACAGAAGAGAAAGTGGAGGAAGTACATTCAATAGAAATAGAAGCTGCAGAAGAGGAAACTACAGAAGAAAAAAATGCTGAAGACCAAACAGAATTCTCCGAAGAAGCTACTGAAGAGGATCCTGCTGCAGAAGAACCTAAAGATGGTTCAGTAGACGTATAATTGCCAGCTCCTCAATTATTCCACTAACAAATATTTATTCCCATGACCATTAATCAGCTTCAGAAAGATGTAGATGAATGGATAAAAGCCTATGGCCGCAGGTATTTTGATGTACTGACCAACATGGGCATTCTAATGGAAGAAACCGGTGAACTCAGCCGGCATTTAGTGCGGCAGTTTGGTGAGCAGTCTTACAAGGAAACTGCTAAGCCGGAGAGTGAAGCAGCTGCTAAAGAACTTCTTGTTGATGAAATGGCAGATATCCTTTGGGTACTAAGCTGCCTGGCAAATCAAACAGGTATAAACCTGACAGATGCCATGCAAAAGAATTTTATTAAAAAGACGGGCCGGGATGCAGATCGTCATTTGCAGAATGAAAAGTTGGATAATAAGTCTTAATTAATTTAATATTTACAGTTCAGGGTAGCGATCTACTCTTCTATCCGTAGAGTTCTTTCTATCCGTAGAGTTTAGCGAAGCGCTCTACGGATTGCCAAATGAAACTGAGACTAAGTCTCAATCCCAGTATAGTTCAGACAGAGTCTGAACCTTATTAAAAATCCTTAGAGACGCTGCGCTTAATTTTAAGGATAGCCTTGGTGCTCTATCTGTCACCCCTCTCCTTGGAGAGGGGATGGGGGTGAGGTTACAGCGCTCTACGGATAGGTCAATAAAACTGAGACTCTGTCTCAGTGTACGTTTAGACAATAGACTAAACCTTATTATAAAATCCTTAGAGACGCTGCGCTTAACTCTAAGGATAGTAGGGAGACCATTATTTTTTCAATAACCTCTTCTTCAGTTTTTAATCAACCCCCACTTATTATCTTTACCGCATGACGACTCAGCCATTTAGTTATGAAAAAAGCAAAGTGATACAGGCACTCCGTTATCATTTTATCAGCCGGCCCGAAATAAAAATAATGATCGTTTTGGTCAATGTATTTGCCATTGGTTCCGCCCTTTTATTTTTTTTTCATAAAGTAAGTCCGCTTGCTTTCCTGGTGAGTTCGCTCATGTGGTTCTTCCTCATGATCCTTTTCTGGTTTATCCTTCCCATGACGATCTTTAAGAAAGAGCGTACGTTTAAAGATAATTTTACCGCCTATCTCTCCGGAGAAAGCTTTGCTATAGAATCTTCCCGTGGTACCCGCAGCTGGCCCTGGACCTCTTTCAGCAACTGGATGGAAACACCACATTTCTATCATTTATATTTTAATTCCCGATCATTCTTCCTGGTACCCAAAGATGCTTTTCCGGGAGATGAGGTGCATGATGCGAGGAAGATGTTGCAGCAGAAGATAAGTAAGAAATAGGGGCTAATCCTCATAGCGGCATTGATCTATTTGATTTCAGTATAATACCTTTATCTCACCAGATACATCGCTATGTTTAAGCAGAAACTAACATATAAAATTTGGGTAATAGCATTCTGTTTATTATCTATCATGAATGGTTGTAGCAACGGAAGTAGTAGTCTTGATTTCCCTACATGTGATAGTACTTTAAATTTAGATACATCATATTTCAACAAACAAATAATTAATAAAAGAGGCCGTGATGATGAAAGTTATAAATATATACAGGATCTGATTATAAGGGCAGGTTTGAAATCATATGAGAATGGGTACGATTCTATTTCTATCAGACTTTTTTATGATGGTAGAAAAGATGCAAAACCACAAACACAGGTAATGCAAATTCGTAAACATTGTGAGGGTTGGGTTGGAGAATATAGCATTGTCAATTATTATGATGAGCATCAAAATTTTTCTATTCAGGTAAACAATAAATTCTATTCATCTCCAAATTCAAACTGGAAGGATTTTACAACCAAATTGTTTAATTTAGGTATAAATACCTTACCGGATTGGTCAGAAATACCAAAATACAATG
>JBBQYS010000090.1:0-13413 GCA_038208485.1 Chitinophagales bacterium | reverse complement strand
TACCCTGCTGAAAGTACTGACCCGGCAATACTCTCCGGCAACGGGAACTGTGGAGCAGGGAAAGGAAGTTTCGGTAGGTTTTCTGCACCAGGATTTGCTGGGTTTTGATACGGATGATTCTATCCTGGAAGTGGCTCTCGGTGCTTTTGAAAGGATAAAAGAGCTGGAGAAAGAAATGGAAAAAATTGGTCACGAACTGGAGAAAACGGGTGATGAGGACCTGGCAAATAAATACACTGATCTGTTACATGAAATGGATGTGCTTGATGGTTACAGCATTCACCACAAAACAGAAGAAATATTACAGGGCCTTGGGTTTAGCAATGCAGAACTGGGCAAGCCGTATAAGAACTTTAGCGGTGGCTGGCGCATGCGTGTGCTGCTGGCAAAAATGATCTTGCAAAAGCCAGATGTGTTGTTGATGGATGAACCTACGAATCACCTGGATCTTCCGAGTATAGAGTGGCTGGAAAAATACCTGCTACATTACCCCGGAGCTGTGGTGATAGTGAGTCATGATCGTTTTTTCCTGGATAGAATGGTGACTAAAATAGTAGAACTCTACCAGCAGAAATTACATTTTTATACCGGCAACTATTCTTACTACGAGCAGGAAAAAGCGATAAGGATTGATATGCAGAAAAAGGCTTATGAAAATCAGCAGGATTACATTCGCCAGAATGAAAGATTTGTGGAAAGATTTAAAGCAAAAGCCAGTAAGGCGGCAGCTGCACAGAGTATTGTGAAAAGACTGGATAAGCTGGACCGTATAGAAGATGTGGAACTGGAGCGCCCGAATATGCGGATCAATTTTGCCGTGGAGAAACAACCGGGCAGGGTGATCACTACACTGAAAAACATCAGCAAGGGATTTAAAGAAATAGAGATCCTCGAGCATGCGAGTGCAGAGATAGATCGTGGTGATAAGATAGCGCTGATAGGTGCGAACGGAAAAGGGAAAAGTACATTGCTACGCATTATTGCAGACAGGGAAACATTTGATGGGGAAAGGGTTTGGGGACATAATGTACAGGAATCTTTCTATGCCCAGCATCAGCTGGAAGCATTGAATATGAACAATGATGTACTTGAAGAATTGAAAGAAGCAAGAAGCGGAAAAAATGACCTGGAGTTGCGCAGTTTGCTTGGTGCATTTTTATTTAGCGGCGAAGCAGTAGAGAAAAAAATAAAGGTACTTAGTGGTGGAGAAAAGGCACGTGTTGCGCTGGCAAAAACAATTGCCAGCAAAGCGAACTTCCTGATGCTGGATGAGCCTACGAATCACCTGGACATACATTCGGTAGACCTGCTGGCAGAATCGCTGACCAAGTATGAAGGAAGTATTGTGTTGGTGAGTCATGATCGTTATTTCATCAGCAAACTGGCAAACAAGATCTGGGAAATAGAAGATCAGAAAATTGTAGAATTTAAAGGCAGCTATGCAGAATGGGAAGACTGGAAGGAAAGAAAAATAAAAGCGCAGGCTGAGCAAAAAAAAGCCGAGAAAATAGCCGAGCCGGTAGCTGTACAAAAACCAAAACAACAAGCTCCTCCTAAACCGCAGGAGAATAAAGAACAACTACAGTTGCAGGCAGATTTCAAGAAACTGGAAAAACAAATAGAAGAACTTACGAAAGAGAAAACCGCACAGGAAATGAAACTGGCCTCACCGGATATTCATGCGGTACCGGCAAAGTTTATGGAAGCAGAAAATGCTTACAAAGCTATTTGCACAAAACTGGATACCGCAAATAAAAAGTACGAGGATATTTTTGAGAAAATGATGGGGTGAGGAAGAGGGTGGAAGATTGTTGAAAGTAGTTTAAAATGATTTAATGGTAGAGTGATAGGATTTGAAGGGTTTGTTTTGTATTGTTGAGCGTTGTTTAAAAAATACTTCATTATTTTAAAGAGGTAGGAAGGAATTAGGAAACCCAAGTTTTTACTCCCGCCTTGCGGGATCTTCGATTTTTACTTCCGCCCTGTTTGATCTTCGATTATAATTATTCATCCATGAGAGTAAAGACGATAGACTGTATATTTTAGACTATGTACAAATCATTAGGCGCTGTATGCCCATGATCAATGAACTATGAACTATGAACCCCTGGAAGAAACGATAGACTGTAGACTTTTAGACTATAGACAAATCATTAGGCGCTGTATTCCCATGAACAATGAACTATGAACCATGATCCGTTTTCCATGAACTATGAACCATGAACCATGATCCGTTTTCCATGAACTATGAACTATGAACCATGAACCATGATCCGTTTTCCATGAACTATGAACCATGAACCATGATCCTTTTTCCATGAACTATGAACTATGAACCATGATCCGTTTTCCATGAACAATGAACTATGAACCATGAACCTTTTTCCATGAACAATGAACTATGAACCATGATCCTTTTCACTTTTTCACTCTACCACTACAGACTCTACAATCGGGAGTTTCTTTTTATTCTTTTCCATGAAACGGACAACCAGCAATGAAATAACAACCCACATAAAACCCATACAGAATCCTGCTACAACATCGCTTGCATAATGTACACGGAGATAAACCCTGCTCAGGCCTATTAAAAAAGTAAAAGCCAGCATTAATGTCATGAGACAGATTTTGATCCAGACAGGCTGTTTCATCCTGTATATAAGATATAGAATAACTCCACAAAATGAAAAGCTCATAAATGCATGGCCACTGGGAAAACTCAGACCGCTGGCATGATATAGCAAAGGATCATCAGGTCGTTGGCGCTGAAAGATTTCTTTTAAAGTAAACATGACGATCAGGCTGCTGAAAGAGACAGCAGTTATTTTGATTCCCAACCAACGGTCTTTTTTCAGAAAGAAAAAATAGAAGATCAAAAAAAGGTATGCAGGCACTAAAAAGTTATGAGAACCAAAGATTGTAATAAATTCCATCACGCTCGTATTTCGGGGAGAAACCACATGTTTCAAATAACGAAAAGCATGATCGTCAAAAACTTTATTATCCGGGAAGACAATATTTTTGATGATAAGTAACACAGCAAAAAAAGCAGCCAGAAATGAGAGTAATACAACGATCATTTCCAGGCTCAGCAACTTAAGTTGGTTGATTCTATTTTTAAATTTCTGCAAAGCTTATTATTTAGTTAAACAAACTTATTTAAAACTTCAATGCAAACAATTGCATGGATGCGGCTTTTCCTTTCAGGTCAACGGTTCCCAGGTCTTTTACCTGGAAGTCCTTTAAAGTGGTTTTGTCATAAAACTCTTTGGAAACAATAAATTTTTCATTAAAATCAGCACATACTGACCTGATTCTTGCAGCCGTATTCATGATATCTCCGCTCATGGCCAGGTCTTTTTTTATTACCCCTATTTCTCCCACTGTTACTTCGCCCACGTGTATACCAATGCGAAACTCCGGTAGCGTATCATATTTTCTCCTATACCTTGCCGATTTTTTTTGAATATTTTTCCTTGCCACGAGGATAGCCGTTAAACAGTTCCTGACATTTCTTGGGCTCATCGTCCAGGATACTACAATTTCATCACCAACATACTGATAAATTATTCCTCCTTTTTCTATTAAGGCTAGTGAAACATCATGAATAAAATCCCTGATGAATAAAAAGTACCTCTCATGTCCAAGCCTTTCTGCAATAGGTGTAGAATCTTTTAGGTCCATGAACATTACAATCCTTCTTTCCACTTTTGGATGAGTATATTTTCCTTTTAGAATATCAAGGAAAACGCCGGGCGAATATTTATCATTGATCTCCAGATAAAGCTGTGTAACAATAAATAAAACAATCCAGTATAAAGTTTTTTTGATCAACCACTGCCTGTCCAGCATTTCCACGAAAAAATTATTGACTGCATCTCCCGGAGTCATATTCATTTTCGTAATATTTTCCAGGAAATGAACAATAAAGTTCATCAGCAATGCTGCAAGAAGCAGGATAAGTGATTTGGCAAAAAAGTTAACTATAAGAGGACTTCTAATAAAAAGCGAAGGTAGTGTGTACACAAACATATACCCCATAACAAGACTCATGAAGAAAACTAGGACTTCTCTCAAAGCAAGTGATTCGATGGCTTCATGAGAAGGAAAATTGAGGTCAAGCAATTTAATCACCAGGTCTATCAACATCCAGAACAAAGCTATATATGCAATACGCCGCACCCGGAATTTAGAAATACTCGTAAGACTGAATCCTTTTTCATTCATGGCCGGCGATTTCTTTTAGCAAATTATATTGTGCTTGTTGCGATCTCACCGGCATCTTGTCATTAACAATTTTTTCCTGGCTCATATCTGGCTGCAGCATTGTGGCTTTGGTATTATCCTGCCATTGAAGATCGAAATAATCTATGATCTGCTGCTTACAATCCTCATCTTTTAAAGGCACACAAACTTCTATCCTGTTGCGCAGGTTCCTGGTCATCAGGTCACTGCTGCCCATGATGGCCACCGCATCTTCCCCGGCACCAAAAATGAACAACCGGGTGTGTTCGAGAAATTTATCCACAATCCTTTTGACAATAATGTTTTCGCTCATCTCTTCCTTTCCGGGTATCAGGCAGCAAATACTCCTCACGATCAACCTTACTTCCACGCCAGCCTGGCTTGCCTTATACAAGAGGTTGATCATATATGATTCTTCCAGGTTGTTTACTTTGATGCGAATAAGTGCCGGCAGGCCTTTCTGGGCTTTTTTTATTTCGTCGTCTATATGCTTTTCAAATTCGTCTATGATATTAAATTGGGAAACATACAACTGCTTAAATTCAATTTTGCCCGGCGAAGATTTCCTTTTCTTTTTTAAGTGAATAAATAGCAACTGTAGCTCCCTGCATATTTTTTTATCTACAGTAAGCAATACATGATCAGTATAAAAAGATGCTGTACTCTCATTAAAATTTCCGGTACACAACAAGGCATAGTTCACATTGTTTTTTCCATCACGTTTTGTCACCAGGGCTATTTTGGAATGCACTTTTATGGTGGGTTGACTATAGATCAACCTGATGCCGGCATCTTTCATCACCCGGCTCCATTTAATATTATTTGCTTCATCAAACCTTGCTTTTAGTTCTATAAAAGCTGTAACTTTTTTTCCATTTTTTGCTGCGCTGATCAAAGCATTTACTATATGCGATTCTGCTGCTACCCGGTAAAGTGTAATATAGATCTCTGTTACATCTACATCTACAGCTGCCTGGTTAAAGAAACTAAGCACCGGTGTATAAGAGTGATATGGCAAATGCAACAAAATATCTTTTTGCAGCATTAGCTTAAAAATATCTCCGTTTGCTGTTGCCTGAGGATATAAAATGGGCTTTTGTTTGGCATAATAAAGGGTTTTATCGAAACCGGGGAAGGAGAACAAATCTTTCAGGTTGTGGTACCTGCCACCTTCAAAAAAATCTGAAGGATCAATATGAAAGATCTGAGCCAGGTACATTTGCAGGTTTCCCGGCATGCCTTTTTCATATAACAATCGTGTAGCTTCTCCAATTTCTCTTTCACCCAACATTTTTTCCAGTTTATCCAGGAGGCGATAATTGTATTCATCTGCTGCAGGCAATGAGGCATCCCGGTTAAACTTAATGCTGTACACACTTTGTATGACCTGGCCGGGAAAAATAATAGAAAGATTTTCCCTGATAAGATCATCTATAAATACAACCTGTTCCAACCCATCCAAAGGTTCCAACACATAAAACCTATTTAGCTTATCGCTTGGAATGTTCACCATGACATGTGAAATGGTTTCTTTATCAGTATTGTGCAGCGTTACGATCAAATAAAGTTTGCCATTCTCTGGCAAGAAATTATTTGCTTTTTCCATACCCAGGAAAACCGGTTGTATAAATGACAATACCTGTGAGAGAAAAAGCTCCGTTATTTCTTCCTTTAGCCTGTGATCTATAGATTGATTATAGTAGAACTGCACATTAGCGTCTTTCAGTGCGGGAATAAGTTCACCATTTAGGATAGCACCAAACTGCTCCAGCTGCTTCTTTATAAATTCATGTATTTTTTTGATCACATCTTCCTTAGTAAGCAGGTGTTCTTTTTTAATCGTTTTTTTATCCAGGTTGCTCAGCGCAACTACTGAAGGATAGCGAACCCGAAAAAATTCATCGAGGTTAGAAGAGAAGATAGAAAGGAATTTTAAGCGCTCATACAAGGGCACGTCATTATCGGCAGCCTCTTGCAGCACCCTGTCATTAAAACCCAGCCAGCTCAGGTCACGGTTATATAAAATACTGTTCATAAATAAATTAAAAAGGTGACCCATTGCCTGAATCATGCATTTCTACCGGGGCAGACCCGCTTAACACGGAAGCTATAGCGAATGCCAAAACAGATACAATAATACCAATCATAAATACTGTGTAAGCCAGGCGGATCAATTTGTATTTCCTTCCAAGTACTGTCCCGAGGTTATAGATATCCTGTAGCATAGATCCATACAAATAATCAGCATCCTGCATCATGATTTTCATGGCATTTTCATATTCTGGAAACCCCATTTTATGAAAATTTCCAAAGAACAACAAGTTGGTTGTTTTATTGCGGACCTGTTCTTCATTGAACCTTCCTTCACTTACCTTGGGCCTGGTAGCCATAATTGCAATAACTATCGTAGATACAGAAGAAACCAGGAAGATCATAGTAGGAATGGTGAGATAAGGATCTGCTTGCAATTTTCTTAATAAAACCGACAGTATCACCGAGATGATGATGGCATTTACTGAGATCAGGATATTAGCTTTTGAATCTGCCATTTCGCTTAGCCTGATATGGTTGGCAGAAGTAAGCCGCAGCATGGTTTGCATACCTTTGGTTGTTCCCTGGTTCTCATCGATCATCAGCTTTTCACCTTCTACACCAATTTCTTCTGATGCATTTTTTTTGATCTTCTTCTTTAATTTTTTCATGTTTTTGAGTTTTCTCTTCGTCAAAAGATCCAGGCAGTAGCTGGTAAAATATTTATGCTCCTTAAGCATCTGCAATGCCGAAATATCAAATGATCTTTTACTGAATCCGGGTTTGAGTAAATTAAATTCATCAAAAACCATTTTGTTCGTCTCCCTAAAATTTTTTGTACCCAGGTTAAAAGTATCGGCATCAGCCACAATTTCCTGTAATAAGTTTTCAGGTAAGCGTGGGTTCCGGGTAGCATAGATACACTGTTCTATCTGCAAAATAATTTCATCACCCAGGTTTATTTCCTTTGCGAATTGCTTCATCAGCTCTACACTTTTCACTTCGTGCTCACTGGGAGAAGTCAGCAGGTATCCTGTATCGTGAAACCAGGCTGCGACAAAAACAATAAGTAACTCCTCCTCGCTAAGTTGATAGTGCGCAGCAATCTCAGTAGCCCTTGCTACCACATATTTAGTGTGCTCCAGGTTATGATATGGCAGGGACCCTTGAGGATGACCCTTGAACAATTCAACGACATTATCTTCTGTTTGTTTATAAATTTCTATGTAATTCATTGGCGGATTTAGAAAGTGAGGTTAAACTTGGCACCGATCGTAAAATTAAACAATTGTTCCTCTGGTGATACACCAAGGGTGGCTGATACAAGAATAAGGTTAAATGGTGCAAAATAAAAACCACCACCAAACGAATCATGCCATTTATCAGAGCTCTCGTTCTTAAGCCAAACACGGCCAATATCATAATACCCAATAACACCAACTTCTCCGGGCAGTACGTAGGACTTTGATTTGAACAACCTATAGCGCAATTCTGCTCCGCTATATAAAAGCCCATCACCGGCAAACCTGTTCTTTCTAAAACCCCGGTTAAAATTATTTGCACCCAAAGTAAGCAATTGAAAATATTCCGGATCCGAACTAAATATCTTGCCACCACCAAAACGCAGCACCGCTGTCACTTTACTATTACCTGTGACGTTTGCATAAATCGTCATATCACTGGATGCCTTATATAAATTACTGGCGAGGTCATTCATTCCCCTGGATAAAGTGAGGTTATTGTCCCAGGTAATACCTCTTTTAGGAAATAATGGATTGTCTATGTAGGTAACATTCAGGTTCACTTTTGCCCCAAGATAGTCCCTGTCTTTGAAAATATTTGCGGTATCAAATTGTGAAGAGTTGTTGATGATCCTGTCCTTGTTATCTTCCAGGTCGCTGAAATAATGATAAAAAGTAGGGCCAAATGAGAAGCTGGCAACTTTACCTATACGCTTCCTGATCAGTGCATCAACTTCTATATACTTATACCTTACCCGGTAAAATTCCAATGGCTTTGATTTGTCAAAAAATGATTCATTGCCGGCACCAAAGAAATTATTTAGTGTAGGGCTCACATAATCTGCTTTTAAAACCAGGTCTTGTTTGAATATTGCCTGGGTGAATTCGCCCTTATAATTCACCTGGAAGGCCTGGCGGACAGGCGCAAATAGTGTACTGAATTTTTGATTGGTTTTGAATGGTTCTTTCCTAAAACCATGTGTGGTACGTACTATAGAAAAACCCAGGAGCAATTTATCTTCCGCATTAAAACCAAGATTCAGAATGGGAAAAATATTCCTGTTGTACTGAAATTGATCATTGGAATAATCCAGCACTTTTATATCTCTACTCATCAGGTTTTTGGTCCTGTTTAGCCTGACAAGGGAATTCCTTTCTGTAATAAGGTCGTACAAATATTTTTTTGTTCTTCCTCCAAGATTAAATGTATCATCTCCTTTTCCACCAATAACCCTGATGATCATTTTTGCATCAACGTCATCATCTACCAGGAACTTATCTTCTCCATTTAGTCCATATAATATGATCTCCCTTGTTTGGCCCGGAATAAATACACGCTGATACATTAAAGCCACACTATCAGCCTCGTCTTTCTTTTTGTATACAGAGAGTTTTACATTCCCATCAGCATTTTGCACATGAAAGAACTCATTTTTATTGCTTCCTTCAATAACTACTTCTTCACTGATAAATTTGTAATATTTCATTCCCTGTTTGTAGATATCATCTCTCCTGGATTTTAAATTTGCAATGAACAGCGGGCCATTTATCGCATATATTTCCGGCGGAAGTTGATGTATTGCTTTCTCTATTACAGAATCCGTAATATCTGCTGTAAATTTTGTAAGCGCAGCTTTCCAATCTTCTTCATCCATTTCATTCAGAAACTTACGGTCAAAATCTTTGGCCACCATATTAAACTTTTCTATGTTGTGGAAACCTTTTTTAAACCCATATAAATAAGGAATAGAAAAATAAGAAACAGCTTTAATGAGTAATCCATCAGAATTAAAAAATGCCTGGTCCCTATCCCTGGGTATCGGGTAATATAATTTTCCTTTACCCGTATCCTTTAAGCCCCACTTCCACTGATCTGCATGCCGGTCAAAGTCACCAATCAACATATCCAGGAAACGGGCTTTTAATACTTCCTGCTGTAGGATATGGTGATCGTTGTCATCTATAATTTTGTTTATTACTGTAAACGTACTTTTCGTATCACTATTATCCGGCGTAGGATCCCTTTGTTCCAGCATCACAACTGTGTTGGCAAATATTTTTCTATAAATACCAAAAGCCGGATCGTCGGGCACAAAGAAAATCTCAGGTGTAGCCTGTAAAACCCCGGCGGCTTTGGCCAGTACAGGTACTGAAAGTGGCGCATAAGGATGGCTGGCAGAAATGGCATCCTGTACAATATCGGCTGCAAAAGTCCCCCTGAATCCTTCAGGAATGGCTGTCTCAGGATCCTTATCAATGCTCCGGAGTGCCCATTCTCTGCCCTTGTTATCTATGAGTTTCAGCGATTTGGTTTGTTTTCCACCACCAAGGCTGACTATCTTAAAACCACCCTTCTCTTTACTGATATTAAATTCCTTCATTTTTACCGGCTCACTCCATTCTTTCCGGTAATTATTTCCCAATACAGTTCGGCGAAAACCCGATTGTGATTTATACTGATCACTTGCAGAGATCACCACAGAGTCTTTAAAACTGTATTCCACCTGGCGTAAGGTATCTTTCGATTCCGGCGGATCTATGGTAGTAAAGTTTAAAATATTTTCAGAAAATTCCTGCGAGAATGTTGTGTCTTCTATGGTATAAGCTGTAGCACGAACATTTTTATTTTTGGAAATTTCCAGGGTTACAAAACCGTTCTTAGAAGTGGAATATAAAGTGTTAGGTCCGTTGGAAACCCTGTTGCTTTTACTTCCGCTTCCACTCACGATATAATTGTAATTACTGTCTTGTATCACCTGCAAAGTATGTTCGTGTCCCGATACAAAAATCACATTCTGGTGTTTGTTCACCACGTTGGTTACCCTGCTGATCATATTCTGGTACAGCGGATGCTTCAGGTCCTGTATTGTTCCAAACACAGCCCTTGTCAGCGGGTAAGCCGAGCCTATTATAGGTAAAGGAATATATGCTTTAGGAAATGCATCAGTGAAAGGAAAAATATGTTGCTTCAGGGTAAAATATCCTCCATGCGGACCATAGCTTTTAAATGGATGATGCACCGCAAGGATCACCAGTTTCTTGTCATTATGCGAAAGTATATCGTCCAGTGCAGTAAGTACTTCTGCTTTGGTTTTGTTTTCACAATCACTTTCTATACCCGGCTTATCATCTTCGTGCAGCCACCACTGAGAATCCATTATTACCAGTTGTACATCTTCACTGATAGCCACCTCTACCGGGCCGGGACAACCATTTCTTGGCAAATGCCTAACATTTTTATCACCAAGGATGTCTATGTAAGATTGCACCCTCAGAATAGATTCATAGCCTATAGCAGTTCCATTGGCCCAATCATGATTACCAGGAATAAAAAACACTTTGGCCCCTCTTCCTTTTGCAATAACGATTTGAGAATCCAAAGGTGCTTTGGCAATAGCATATGTTGGCATTGCTTCATCCGGCAAGCCCGTCTTATAAAGATTGTCTCCCAGGTACACTACTGTGGTTTTTTTATCCAGAGGCATGTGTTTTCTCACAGCTGAAACTACAGGATGCAAACCATCAGCAGTCAACTGACCGGCATCTCCAATGAGTATAATGGTAGATTGAAGGCTATCCTGTGCAAACATGGAAAAGCTGGTACAACACAGGATAAGAATAAAAATTTTACGCATTTATTGCTTTTTATTTTTTAATAGTAACAAATTGGGAAGCCCTTCTTTGGCAAATTCGTTGCTAATGATGAGATTTCCTTCAGGAGTGAATGTAATTCCTTCGGGTTGTTTATATATACGAGGATCTAAGGATACCATTGTTTTAAATATACCCTCGGGGGATAAGATCAGCACCACATTTTGTATAGCTGATACCAGGTAAAGCTCTCCTGTTATTGGATTGATGGCCGCAGCAGAAGGTTTCAAATGTTTTTTCACCCCTATTTCTTGACTAAATGCCCGCATATCCAGTACCGGGCCCACTTTAAACTTCTCCTCAGCTGTATCACTAAATATATATGTACTCAGGTGTTCTTTGTCGTCATCCTCACAATCCTTGCAGATAAGTATCAGCTCATTGGAATTTGGACTCTTGTAAAGGATCTCAAATTCATTTTTCTTTTTTTTCCGGGTGAAAAAAGCAAATTGCTCTGCTTTAACTTTTTCGCCCTTAAAACTCAATTTTTCAATATCTCCATTGCTTACGAGCACATAAAATGTACTGTCTACTAGTACCACTTCTTCAAAGTCTTTGTTTTTAGCGAAACGCCATTGTTGGAATTTTTGAGGATTCTTCAGCGGTATTTTATACAAGATGCCAGCCTCATCTACAATAGCAAATACACTGGTATCTTTTGGATAATAGACAATACCTGAAATTTCGTCAAGATCTGTAGGAAGGTCTATAATTTTAGGATTGGAGAAATCATACATGTCTGTATCTTCAAAATTTGAATGCTTACCTGACCCACAACTATACAGCAGGGCAGAAAAGCAAATAAAAGTGAAGGAATGCAGGATATTGAACATGGTAAAATTTCTCGATATAATAATTGGACAAATCATGTTTGCAAATGAAATGCCATTTAATTTAATATATAAATATAAGCATGATAAGTTTGTCATCATCTCCAACTAATCAACGGATATTAGGAAGAAATGTTATTTACTCATCTTAAGGACCAATCTTCCTTCAGGCTGGCAAGCGCATTATCATTAAGTTGTATGCTTTCATAATGGCCCGCTGCCGCTTTTTGCCTATATGCTTCATATAAACTTACTGCGCAGGCCACAGATATATTTAAAGACTTAATGATACCTACCTGTGGAATAATAAAGTTTCCGTCTGCCCGTGCAATTGTTTCCTCACTTACGCCACTGTGTTCATTTCCAAATACCAGCGCTACTGACCCGGTAAAATCGATATCATATAAATTCACCGCTTCTTTTTCCAGGTGGGTGGTGTAAATTTTTTCGTATTTCTCCCGCAGTTCTTTAAAACATGCTGCTGCATCTGTGTATTGGTGAATGGTCAGCCACTTAGCTGCACTGCTACTGCTCTTTGTGCCCCATTTTTTATGATTGTCTATACTGGTATTTAATATATAGATATCCTGAACTCCAACTGCATCCGCAGTGCGCATTACTGCTGAGATATTATGTGGATCATGCACATTTTCTAAAACTATGGTCAGGCCCGGTTGTCTTTTATTGATCACCTCCGTAAGCCGCTTAATTCTTTCTTCCGTCATTTTTACAATATAATTAATGCTAAGTATTTTCCGGATCCCGGTATGGCTTTATCTTTTTTTTGCCGGAAGGCATGTAAGGAAACACGCAGGAAACCATGAGCAAAGTAGAAAATAATACAACCAGGTATATGCCTGTTTTTTTCTCTACATCCCCTTCTACCAGCCCCGAGGAGAAAATGATATACGTACGCAGACAATACGCAAACAACAAAGCAGAAACAAAAATATTTACCCTTTTGGCCCAGAGTTTTGGTACTAATATAAGCCCAAGTATCAGGATGCTCAGTACTGTTATGGCATATCCAGCTTTACCATAATAATTTCCGGTAGCAAACCTTTCTACATTAAAACCATTAAAAGTCACGTCTATATCGGGGTAGTAAGTCCAGGGAATAAAACAGGAAGCAATAAGGGCCAGTGCCAGAAATATAGCAGCGAAATGGAATTTTTTTGAAGACATAGTTTATTGAAGATGACTGCAGGTAGTGTAAAATAATGTAAATGAGAATGTGCAGCCGGGCTGCACATTTTTCATTTTTTTAGAGATTTCTTTCCCGAGGTCCCTAGCGGATTCGAACCGCTGTACAAGCTTTTGCAGAGCTTTGCCTAGCCACTCGGCCAAAGGACCTTGTTAATTATCTTGCATTAAACAAATAAATTGTGGCTAATTCAATTTATTTATTTTGGTTT
>JBBQYS010000089.1:0-13459 GCA_038208485.1 Chitinophagales bacterium | reverse complement strand
TTATGAGACAGCCTTTTAGCTCAAAAGAGAAAACCCCTCCTTACTCCTTGATAAAAGAAATTGTTTGTATTGTACTGTTGTCCAGCACCTGCAGTATGTACATACCGGCTGGTACTTGTGGAAGATCTACCTGTTGACTACTGTTGTTTCTCACTATTTTGCTCAGGATAAGTTTGCCGGAGAGATCCATAATCCTTAGCGTACTTCCTTCGGATAATCCTTTTACAGTCATCCTGTCTTTTACTGGATTTGGTGATATAGTGATAAATATTTTGCTGTTTATTTTTATACTGACAATATCACTGTAAGCAAACTTACCATCTTTGTCCACCATTTTCAGCCTGTAGTAAAAAACGCCGGTTGCATTGGGCTGATCAACCCCACTATATAAAGTTTGTGTTACCTGGTTGCGGGCAGCCCGGAATAATACTTCCGTAAAGGCAGTAGCATTACTACTTCTTTCTACTTCGTAGTGTGAAAAGTTTACTTCACTTTCTGCCTTCCATTCCAGGGATACAATGCCATTTTGCTCTGTTGCAGTAAATGAGATAAGACGCACAGGCAATGTATTTTGTGCAGTGATAGAGGCCAGGGTGAATGGACCAAAACTGGTGATAGCTGCTGCAGAAACAACTGTGCCCATTGCCGGAGTCCCTGTGGTACCGCCGTTTCCTTCATCTGTCCACAAGCTGCCATTCCACCTACTTACACGAAGTTCAGCAGGGTTTATCACTCTTCCACTACGTTTCAAAGTGTCAAAACTTAAAGTGACTGTGACATTTGACGTTCCCGTAGTGCGATTGAGCATCCAATATTCCGCCCGGCTTACATGATCAAGCGTAGGAGCCTTCATGCTTGTATCATAACCATCCTGTTGAGGACTTTTGTGAATGTAAGTTGCAGTAAAGACATCAGTAATTGCTGCTGGTGCAGAAATACTTATTGGGGCAATAGCAGTATCCTTACCTACCGGGAAAATAAATGCGTCATTACCTATCTTATCCATTGGGCCTTCTACAAAAGATTTATTAGAACTTCCTGTGTAGGTTATGTTATCAGGGATGATGAGTTTATTAGCCGGGGTAGCTGCTATAATGCCACTATCTAAAACCAACCTATTACCAATTGTGAGTGGGCTGTTCAGGCTGAGCCTGGCTCCTGCAGATTTCCGCATGATTACATTTGGCAAGATTGAAGACTGTGTACCTGTTTGGCTATAGGCTCCATCAGCATTACCAACAAATTGAATGAAGCTCCGGTTTATAGGCTGTGCAATATTACTGTTGAATGTGAGCCCGCTGCCATAATAAGATGTGTCACCAGTAGCTACGGACATGAGAGCGCCGGTTGCATTTCTGGTATACACAACGTTGCCCATATAAGTATTTCCGGTATTACTTCCTGTGGCATCATAAAACTGGTTGCTTCCATTTATAGTAAAAGATGCAGTTCCCGATATATTATTATTTGTGATGTTTGTAAAGTATCCTCCGCCATAAGTAGCATCGTCGGCAACTACCAGGTTACCCGAGATTTTATTGTCGAAGAGATAAGCGTACTCATTGCCTCTATAACCGGTTAGGGATAATGTATTTACCCTCAATGTATCCTGCCGCAGGTCAAAGCCTCTCGTGTTTTGCAAAATAATACTCCCGCCTCCGGTGTTGTTTATTAATCGTCGTATACTTACAGGTGCATCTGATGTTGCCTGGATGCTCACGTTTACTGTACCACCTACATTTGTGCTACTGGCCAGGCCGCCTATACCCGATGATCCACCGGTATTATTAGTGAAAAGAAAATTACCTCCTATAATTCCCCCGAAACCAAAAGCAGTCGTGGTACCGGGTGCGGTACGGTTCACAACGAAATTTCCGGAAACAGCTGCAGTATCTCCTGTTGCTATATTTATTAATGCAGGGCCGGTAATATTGTAAGTCACATTGCCGGAATAGGTATTTGTACTAATTCCAACATTTGCGTCGTAAAAACCATTTGGTCCCTGTATAGTATAACTAGTGTTGCCTAAAATACTATTGTTGAGTATCTGCGTAAGATAACCTCCGCCAAATGTTGCATTGTCTGATGTAGTTACATTACCAGTAATCTTATTGTCAAACAAATATGCATATTGGCTACCCTGGTAATCCAGAAGAGATATTGAGGCTACCAATAAAGTATCCTTTCTTAATGAAAAACCTTTTGTTTTATTTGTGCTGATCATTCCGCCGCTGGTTAAATTCTTGATACGGAAAAGTTCAAATTCTGTAGGAATAGTGTCATTCTTGGTAATATTGATCATCCCGTTTACCAGTGTAGTAGAGTTCAGATTACCCATATATAAATTGCCTGCCGTGTTGTTGACAAAAGATAAATTACCACCGATGTTCCCCCCAAATCCAAAAGCATTAGTTTGTCCGTTCCCGGTTCTATTGATGACCAGGTTTCCGGTGACAGAAACAGTATCACCTGTTGCTATTGCTGCAGATGTTGTAGAATTTAAATTGTAAGTAACATGTCCAATATAACTATTTGTAGAGTTTGCTGTATGCCCATCGTATAAAAAATTAGTGCTATTTATTGTGTAAACAGTATTGCCTGTGATAGTTGAATTCCTGATAGTAGTATAATATCCACCACCATAACTTGCATCATCTGCAATATTAACGTTACCTGTAATCCTGCTATCGAAAAGATAACCATATTCGCTTCCTCTATAACCTGAGATCGAAAGTGAATTTAAAAGTAGTGTGTCATTCTGTAAATAAAAGCCCAATGTACCTTGAGCAGTAATCGTTCCGCCCCCAGTCAGATTTTTTAATTTCAATAACCGGAATTGTGCAGGTATAGTATCTGTGTTAGTAACATCAACTGTTCCACCAATGTTAGTAACAGAATTTACATTTCCAAAATACACGTTTCCTGTACTATTGTTAGAAAAGGTAAATGCGCCGCCTATATTGCCTCCGTAGCCAAAGGCTGAAGTAGTTCCTGCGCCTGTTCTGGTGATGGTTAGATTACCAGTTATGCTCACTGTGTCATTTACGCTAAAAGAAACAGTTGCATTTCCAGGAATATTGAAACTTACATTTCCTGTATAAGTGTTGGTTGAATTTATATTATCAGCATCAGCAAATGTATTTGGCCCTTTTACGGTGTATGAAGCATTGCCGGTAATGTTATTATTTCTCAGGTAAGTTCCAAAACCACCGGAATAACTGATGTCATCATTAAGCGTAACATTCCCTGAAATTTTGTTATTTTGAAGAAAACCGAATGCGCTACCCGAGTACCCTGTGATACTTAAGGATGAAACATTTATGGTATCATTGGTTACATTGAAACCCTGGCTACCCTGTACATCTATGATGCCACCACCTGCATTATTTTTTACACCAAGTAAATTAAAAGAATTTAATGTAGCGTTAATGCAATATATATTTAAAGTGCCTCCAATAGTTGTGAGATTAGTTAGATTCCCAATATTGGTAGAACCCCCTGGCATACTATTGTATGAAAAGTTTCCGGTAATGGTAGCACCGCTGTTAAAAAGATTTGAAGTGCCCGCAACTGTTCTGTTTACGGTAAGGTTTCCGTTATAGATACACGTTGCAACTGAACTTAAAGTAAGAGTAAGGTTGCTGTTAATATTAAAAGTGAGATTTCCATTAAATTGATTGTTGCCTGCTACATCACCTTCATTTAACACATTTGAACCACTTGCGTTGAACACAACATCATCATTAAATACGGCTCCATTGCGTATGTACATTCCGTAACCGCCTGTTCCAGTATTTATATTTAAAACTATATCCCCTGTCCCAGAATTATTTATAGTGGAACCGGTAAAAAAAATAAATTGAGCTGTAGGCGCAACAGTCAGAGTTTTGCCATTGACATCCAGCTGGCTACCAGTTTTCATATCAATACTTCGGATACTTACATTTGTTGCAAAGACCGGGAACACCCCACCTGTGGGAGAAGTTGGTATAATTACATCACCGGTTGCAGTTGGCACTGCTCCACCCGACCAATTGGTGGCTAGATCCCAGTTTGTATTTATCGTTCCGTTCCAGGTTTGGGCGCCGGCAATGGAACTTACAAGAATTGCTACGATCAATAAATAAAAGTTACGCATAATGGTTGGTTTGTTACTTGGTGTAAAAAAGTAATAATAAACCAATAGCAACTTTCAACCAATAATCCTTTTGGATCATATTTTTTTGAAAAATAAAATCACATGAAAACTTTATAATCCGTCAAGCCAATTTAAATTATTACCAAATAAATGATACTACCATTTTTTTCATTAAAAAATTTAGGGATTAAAAGCTAAGTGAAAACTTTCATCTTGCAAATATATCAGGGCATAAAAAAAGCAGGCAAAAAGCCTGCTCTTAAAATATCCGTGAGAAATCAGATTAGTTTGCTTTACCATATTTATGGTTTGCTTTCCACTCTTCCAGTTCGTCCATTTTGCCATCAACAGCCAGTTGTGCCTGTTCTGGCCATGTAGTTGTGTCAGCAGCATTGAAGCTTCCGCCAGATGCATCAAGAATTTCTTTGATCTTTTCTGCACTTGCTGCTGCAAGGTCAGCAAAGCTATTAATACCTGCAGCTGCTAAAACTTCAGCTCCTTTAGGACCAACACCTTCAATTATTGTTAGATCATCAGCTTTTGCAATTTCAGTAGCTTTATCAGCTTTTGATTCTGTGGCAGTAGCTTCAGCTTTCTTTTTGGTAGCGCCACTTCTACGTGTACGCTTGGTTTTTTCTGCAGCTCCATCTTCTCCATGACCGTAAACGTCATTGAAATCAACCAGTTCGATCATTGCAAGTTCTGCATTATCACCGGTACGTGCACCCAGCTTAATGATACGGGTATATCCACCCGGACGACCAGCAACTTTTGGCGCAACTACAGTAAATAATTCGTGAACTGCTTTTTTTTCATTCAGGTAACTAAACACAATACGGTGATTGTGAGAGATACTTTCTTTTGTTTCGTTAGCCTTGGTCTTAGTGATCAATGGCTCGATGTATGTGCGCAGTGCCTTAGCTTTTGCAAGAGTGGTTGTGATACGCTTATATTCGATAAGCTGGCAACCAAGATTCATTAGCAATGCTCTTCTGTGAGACGCTGTTCTGCTAAGGTTATTTTTTTTATTTCCGTGACGCATGACGTTTTGTTTTATACCCTATACCGTGTCAGGAATTACAGGGGGTTAATTTGAAAAGTTTTTATATTCGAAAGAGCTGGAAAGTGAAAAGTTAAGAGTGAAAAGTGAATAGTCCTTCTAAAGAAAACTATTTTACCAATTGATATTTTCTAATTTTTGAATTAGATAATAATTCGAAAGACTTTTAACTTTAAACTTTTAGTTTTTAACTTAAAAGTCATCTTCGATCTTCAGCTTGCTCAGGTCCATTCCGAAGCTAAGACCACGATCCTGCAATACAGCATCAATCTCGCTAAGAGATTTTTGACCGAAGTTGCGGAATTTCATCAGGTCTTCCTGCTCGTACTGTACCAATTCGCTAAGTGAATTGATCTTAGCTGCTTTCAGACAGTTGAATGCTCTTACAGAAAGATCAAGATCTTCCAGTGGAGTCTTCAGCATCTTACGCAGTTGTAGTGTATGCTCATCTACGATATCTTCTTTCTTATCTTCTTTAGTATCGAAAGTAATGTTCTCGTCAGTGATGATCATCAAATGCTGAATAAGGATACGGCTGGCCTGCTTTACTGCTTCTTCAGGTTGAATAGTACCATCGGTAACTACATCCATAATCAGTTTTTCAAAGTCAGTGCGTTGTTCTACCCTTGTGTTTTCTATCAGGTATTTTACATTTTTAATAGGAGTATAGATAGCATCTACCGGAATATAGCCGAAAGTGCTGCTCTTGTCAGGATGCTCTTCTGCAGGAACGTAACCACGACCTCTGCTGATAGTAATCTCAATATCCATTTTTGCACTACTGTCCAAAGTACAGATCAGCAATTCAGGATTCATAACCTCAAATGCAGGAGAAGCTTCTCCGATCATTCCGGCAGTGAATTCAGTTTTGTTTTTCAGGCTAAGAGAGATTTTTTCATTGCTGATATCCTGCTCTACTTTTGCCTTAAAACGAACCTGCTTAAGGTTCAAAATTATCTCAGTAACGTCTTCTGTAACACCTTTGATAGTAGCAAACTCATGGTCAGCTCCCTGTATTTGAATGCCTACGATAGCGTAGCCTTCGAGTGAATTTAATAATACCCTGCGTAGTGCGTTACCAATAGTAACACCATAGCCTGGCTCTAACGGACGAAATTCAAACTGTGCTTCAAAGTCGGTAGCTTTTTGAAGAACGATCTTGTCTGGCTTAACGAAATTAAAAATGCCCATTGTATGTTGTTTTTACCCAAACTATTTTCCGGGGAAAATGAAGGGTTATGATTGAAAATAAATGATACCAATACTGTTGAACGGCTAAGGTTTACTTAGAGTAAAGTTCCACGATCAGTTGCTCCTTTATATTTTCCGGAACACTTTCTCTTTCCGGCCAGGTAATAAAAGTACCTTTCATTTCTGCTTCGTTCCATTCTACCCAATTAAACTTCGGGTTCTTGCCACGAATATTTTCTGTGATAGACTTATTTACTGCAGTTTTATTTTTAAGACCAATAACGTCACCTGGTTTGCAGCTGTAAGAAGGGATATTAAGAATATCTCCGTTTACAGTGATGTGTTTGTGACTTACCAATTGCCTTGCAGCCTGGCGGCTGATAGCGATGCCTAAACGGTAAACTGTATTGTCCAAACGAGCTTCTAGTAATTTGATGAGGTTTTCACCAGTAACACCAAGTTTACGGTTCGCTTCATTAAAAGTTTTACGAAATTGTTTTTCTAAAAGGCCATATGTATATTTTGCCTTTTGTTTTTCTGACAACTGAAGCGCATACTCACTTGGAGTTTTACGTCTTTTGGTTCCACCATGCATTCCCGGAGGATTGCTGTTCTTGGTAAGCCATTTGCCATTTCCTGTAATAGGTTCGCCGAAACGACGGGAGATCTTTGTTTTGGGGCCGGTATAACGTGCCATATTATTATTGCAGACCTTTTAGTGACGGTGCATCATTATAAAGGTCAGTTTAAAATGAATGATACACCCGTTTATAAAATAATTATTATACTCTTCTTTTCTTTGGAGGACGACAACCGTTGTGTGGCATTGGAGTTACGTCTTTGATGATAGCGATCTCAATACCATTTTGGCTCAGAGAACGGATAGCACCTTCACGACCACTTCCCGGACCTTTTACATAAACGTCTACACGCTTAAGTCCTGCATCTGAAGCAATTTTAGCTGCATCTGCTGCTGCCATTTGTGCAGCATAAGGGGTATTCTTTTTACTCCCACGGAAGCCCATTTTACCGGCAGATGACCAGGAAATAACCTGACCTTGCTTGTTGGTAAGACTGATGATAATGTTGTTGAAACTAGCTACGATGTGTGCATCGCCATGAGCTTCTACTTTTACTACTCTTTTTTTAGAAGAGGCTTTTCCGCCTTGCTTCCCTTGTGCTTTCGCCATAATTTTTTTTAAAATAGGTAATCGTTAAATAATAATCCGCCGTGGCGGAGTGAAAATCTTCTACTGCCGGCTATGCGATCCGAAGTATTTTCCTGAAATCAGCCTATATAACAGTTGCCACCAGTGGTGGCAACTAATTATTTCTTAGCAACTTTTTTCTTACCTGCAACTGTCTTACGCTTACCTTTTCTTGTACGGCTGTTGGTACGGGTACGCTGACCACGAACAGGCAATCCTTTACGATGACGCAATCCACGGTAGCAAGCAATATCCAACAAACGCTTAATATTGGTTTGTGTTTCGCTACGCAGACTACCTTCTGTTTTAAACTCGTTGTTTATCACATTACGGATAGCTGTTTGCTCTTCATCATCCCACTGATTAACTCTCTTGCTAAGGTCTATTTCAGATTTATCAAGAATGTATTTAGCAGTAGCAGGGCCAATGCCATAAATGTAGGTAAGGCCTATTACGCCTCTTTTGTTTTTTGGTAAGTCTATACCGGCAATACGTGCCATATTATTAGTTGATTGTTAATAGTTTAATTAATCAAAGCTGCCTTAGGCAACTGTGGTCTTATCCCTGCTTTTGCTTAAAACGAGGATTTTTTTTATTGATCACATAAAGAATTCCTTTACGACGAACAATCTTACAGTCTGCACTGCGTTTTTTGATAGAAGCTTTAACCTTCATGGTTGTTTATTTTATACTTATTATAAAGAGAAATTGAATACATATATATATGTATTCAAGTTTTTTATTTATACCTAAAAATGATTCTTCCCCTCGTAAGGTCGTAAGGGCTCATTTCCACCCCTACTTTATCGCCCGGTAAGATTCGGATGTAGTGCATCCTCATTTTCCCGGAAATGGTAGCCAGTATTTCATGACCGTTTTCCAGTTTTACTTTAAACATAGCATTGCTCAATGCCTCTATAATCACTCCGTCTTGCTTTATTAATGCTTGTTTAGCCATAAATTTTGGAGTGCAAAGATAGTAGTATTATTATTATAATCACATAAAATCCCAAACTTCTTAATCTGCCTTAATAGTGCATATAAATAAGTGACTATCAGATAATTAGGCAGTATTAATAGAATAGTTAAAAAAATTTATCATTTCAAAAATCATAATAAAGTAATATAAACCTATCAAAACTAATAATTTCTGTTCACAAATTTTCTAAGAGAGATTTTTATCAAACTTGAATATTGATCAATTTTCTTGAGCTGAATTTGTAACAGGATCGCTCAATCTGCTCTACATGATTTATTTTCTGAACTGCTGATAGAAGAACAATAAGAGTACATGCTGACGATGGAACAAGTCCGGTAAAAATAACCCTAAAGGACCATGGAAAGGATTTACAATGGCTTACTATTTTTGGAAATATCACTCCGCAAAGGGTTATCAATGTATATCCTGCGAATACGCTTGCAGGTTTCGTCAGGTTTCCTGCACCTTTATGGTAAAAGAATCAAAACAAGAAGATATTATTAAATACATGCTTGAATTATTAACCTATCCCCAGCATGTTTGGTGGGGATAGGTTTTATCGATAAAAAGGCCGAAACAAATATTTAATCAGATGCAACGATTTTAAAATTATTCTTGTCAGTAACCAGAACCCGGGTAAATGTCAGATCTACAAAAGCTTGTAACATACTGCCTGAAAAACGACCGGTCAGCTCAGAAACAATTGTACACAGTTTTTGCCGCTGAGATGATGGGCGTTTGCCTTCGCTACACCAAAACAGTAGCCGATGCAGAAGATGTATTGCAGGATGGGTTTGTAAAAGTTTTTTCCAACCTGCATCAATTTAGAGAAGAGGGAGAAATTGGTGCGTGGATAAGAAGAATAATGGTAAATACGGCATTGAATCACCTGAAAAAAAATAAGGTTTATTTCTATGACCAGCTACCCGATTACCAAACTAAAATATATTCGGAACAACTGACTGAAAGCAGGCTACATACCAAGGACCTGCTGCTTATGGTAAAACAATTACCAGCGGGCTACCAGGCTATTTTCAACCTACATGCTATTGAGGGGTACTCCCATGTAGAAATATCAGCCTTACTTGGGATTACAGATAGCACTTCCCGTAGTCAGTATGCAAGAGCAAGGACAATGATGATGGAAATGGTGAAAAAGAATTACTCAGAAAAAGAAATTTCAAACAATGAGCCAAAGTAATTTTGATAATGAAATAAAGAAGCAACTGGAGGGCTTGAAAGTAGAACCATCAGCAGGCATTTGGGATAAAATAGAACCACGCCTGCAAAAAAAAGAAAAAGACAGAAGATGGTTGCTGTTTATTTTGCTGATACCGATGTTACTATTTGGCGTGTATCTAATCAATAGTTTTTACAGCAACAAGACTATAACTGCTACAACCAAAAATCTAGATAAACAAACGGATAAAAGTCAAAAATATACACAAAAGACCTTAGAAGAAAAAGGGTTGGAAACAAAACACAAAGACACTTTAAACTCAGCATCAGCAATAGTTAATGATTCCATTTTAATTTTTAATAAACGATCGAATAGCTTTTCAGCAATGCCATTGAGTAAGCAGGTAAAATCAACTTCGATAATAGCAAATAAGAAAAAATTGCAGCTAGACAAAAATATTCATGTTGCACCCGCAAAAGAGGACCAGATAGCAATCCGGGAAAAAGAAGATCAACAAAAAAATGACCCTGCAGTAGTTGATTCTGCGCAGTCGTTAGAAACAACCAATGACAAAAATGAAAAAGAAAAGTTGAACTTGGAAACAGATTACCGCAAAGAAGAACTTCAAAATAAACTTTCAAACAACAAAAAAGAATTTGCAGAAAAAATCTCTTCTGCTGATAGTTCTAATAATTCAATCACAAGCAAAAAAAATAACTGGCATTATGGCTTGCAATTCAGCATAGGACGAAGCCGTGTTGGCAGTGGGTTTTTAAATAAATCGGAAGCAAACAATGATATTTTGTTTAATACTTCCTCTGGAGGCTCCCCTGGTTTTGCCACAGGAATGAAAAGCACTGTTCAGGATGGATTATTTTTGCAGGGAGGTTTGAGTATAAGCAAGGACATGGGAAAACGCTGGCAATTGGAAACAGGCTTACATTACAGTTTGTACAAGAATAAAATTCTGGTTGGTCGTATTATTGATTCTGTAGCAACCATTTCTCCCTACAGGACTTATGGAAATGATGGCTCAGAAAATTATACAAGCAATTATCATTACCTACAGATTCCGTTGCTGGCAAAGGTTACATTAAATGAAAAATATCCATTTCGTATCTCTGCCGGCGGTTCATTTAATTTACTTGCTGCTTCTAATGCACTGGTATATAATCGTGCAGCTAATAACTATTATACCAGGAAAAATCTTTTTACAAAATCAACTGTTACGCTAATTGCAGGGCTTGAAAAAGATTTCGGCTCCGGCTCATCTTTTCCATTAACGTTTGGAGTAAGGGCAGGCTATAATTTCAATAGCTCAGTAAAAACAAAATATGACCAGCAATATTTAAAATCACTTGGTATTTACATTTATTTTCCATTAAAATAAAACCCAGACAACGTTTTGGTTGCCATACTTGTCAATAATAAAAACCTTTAATTATGAAAAAGATATTTCCTTCCCTGCTCAAGCTTTTCACTTTGTTAAGTTTCGTAATTGCTTTTTCTGCTTGTGTAAAAGATGTAGTAAAGCAAACTTTTACTTACTACGAACCTGTATTGAAATTAAAGACAGAGGTGCTGGCTTCAGTAAAATCAGCCGCTCCTACCCCACTTTCCAATACCGGCAAAATAGTTTTGTACGGAAATTATATTTTGGTGAATGAACTGAATAAAGGGATACACATTATTGATAACAGCAACCCTTCTGCACCGGTAAATAAAAAGTTTATTGCTATCACCGGCAACGAGGAGATATCTATAAAAAACAATATTTTATATGCAAATATTTTTTCTGACCTGGTGGCCCTTGACATCAGTGACCTGGATAACATAGTGGTTAAGAAAATGCTTCCAAATGTTTTTATATCCAAATCCTGGTCGTATGATCCACAGGAAAATAGTACTTATTATGCAGTGGACTGGATTGAAAAAACAACCACTGACAAAGAGAAATTTAATTTTTACAACAGGAATAAAATTAGTTTAGACTTTGCTCAGACTTTGGCCAGCAGTTCCGGCACAGGAATTAACGGATCTACCAGCAGGATGGTGATAGTAAATAATTTCATGTATGCTGTGGACAGATCAATGCTAACCAGTATTAATATTTCTACTGTTGCACAGCCAGCTGTAGAAAATACAACCGCCATTGGATGGGAGATAGAAACTATTTACCCGGTAAAAGACAAATTGTTTATTGGCGGACAAACAGGCATGTTTATCTATGATATAGCTGTGCCTGCATTACCGCAATTCCTGGGAACATTTACCCATGCCTGTTTCAACGATCCGGTAATAGCAGATGGAAATTTTGCCTATGTAACCCTTAAAGCACGTGAAACTCAATCACCATGCTGGGGAGCACCGGCAGCTCAAACAAATGAACTGGATATAGTAAATATCAGCAACCTGTACAATCCTGTTCTCGCTAAAATATACAATATGAAAAGCCCTACCGGACTTTGGAAGGATGGGAATCTCTTGTTCATCTGTGATGGTAGTGCCGGTTTGAAAATATTTAATGCAGCAGATCCATTAAATCTTCAGTTGATTAACCAGGTTACAGGCATAGAACCACAGGACATCATTGCAGGATCAGGAGTCGCTATTGTAATAGCAAAAAACGGGCTGTATCAATATGATTACAGCACACCTGCACAAACACGTTTGATCAGTAAAATCCTAATCAACAAATGATACCTAAAAAAACCTTGCTGATTATAACTTTTTTCATGTTGATTGCTAACAATTTATTTGCGCAGATCAGCCATAAAAAACAAATAAAATTTCGATCTTATAATGAAGCAGGTCTCTCCGTGGGAGCTAATGCAAATGCCGTATTCATTAATTCTGTAAATGGGTTTGAGAAAAAGAAATTTTTTCTTGGCTTAGGTATGGGTGCCGATTTTTATTACCATACTTCTATCCCCGTTTTTTTACAAGGGAATTATACTATACCATTGCAAAAGAATGCGCTACAACTGATTACTGGGGCAGGTATGAATAAGCCAGTGAACAAGCCCAATCCAAAATACGAATCAGCAGGAGCTGCTGAATATAGCACCGGATATTATTTCAGCAGCGGCATACAATACCTGGTGAAACTAAAGACCCATACAATTTATTTTGGGACTGGCTATATAGAAAAACAAATGTTGAAGGAGTTTGACATGAGCCTGATTGATCCTTCGACACAAATTAGTGTAAGCAGCGCTGACTTACGTTTCAAAAGAATTTATTTAAAGGCCGGGATCAGATTTTAAGATGTGAGGCTGTCCTGAAATAATGGACAGCCTCTTATAAAGATGATTCATTTATTTTACCAGCATCTATTCTTCATACTCCACCATTAAACGACCTTCCACCATTTTAAATAATCTTCAACAGTTATCTCTCAAAAAAGCTTTTCTCTTTTCACTGCTTTATCTCTCGTATTTTTCTGCACAGCAATTGCAGAAAACATACTAAGTACAAAGGACATTGCATAAAACCCTTTTTCACTTCGCTCCAATTCTGCATTCCATAATCCTATTGTAAGTAGTACTATAGACAGGATAGTTGTAAACCACGCAATGCCATAATATAAATTTGTAACGGGTATTCCTTCCAGCTGATCCCGCACAGCTTTTTGTACAGAGATGGCAGAAAATAATCCAAACATTAAAACTGTAAAGTAGTATCCTTTTTCATTGAGTTGCAT
>JBBQYS010000088.1:0-13749 GCA_038208485.1 Chitinophagales bacterium | reverse complement strand
TTTTTTATCTCGATGGCTGCAATGCTGATAATACCTCTAATGATGGTGAGGATTTTTAAGAAGAGGGGGTGGTTTTAGGAAAATACTATATTGTAATAATCTAGAATTAAAAAAAATAATTTATCAATTTGTACTTTTTATGTATATATATATATGTTTGATGTTCAAAAAACTTTTATTAAGGAAAAAATTTCTTGTTTTTTTGGGCTGTGCTTTAACTTGTCTCAGCTATGCAGGTGTAGGTAACCCTGCGATCACATTGAACACCTTACCACTCAATGAAACAACTTGTGAAACAAGAAGCGTTACACTTACCTTACCCGGAGATGGTGGAACGATTACAACTAGTTGTACTCGTTGTCATGAAGAACCTGCTGTAGCTGGCCTATTAGCAAGCGTTTGTGCCAAGCACCTTATGGACAGAATTGCAACTGAATTTATCTCCGAAGAGTAAAATTTAAATTCCCGAAAACTTATGAAAAATATAGTCCTCATTTTTCTCCACTTATTCTTTACATTTATCCTACATGCTCAAAATAAGCCTGTAGTCATAACCTATGGTATAGCCATGAATCTTAATATGCCCAACCCAGGTGTCCGCACGTTAACAGGGCAACTAAGTATTGCAGATGGCAAAAGCATGTATGGGACTAAAACTTATGAAAATTATAAGCCTGTAGAAAATGACACTATGATGTTTAAAAGAGCAAAAGACTTTCAATCATTCATAATAAAAGATTACAATAATAAAAAGTCCTTTTTCCAGGGGAATTCACCATTCCTAAAAGACAAGAATGCTTATTATACCGATACATTATATCCCATGAAATGGACAGTAACAGGAATTTCAAAAAAAATAGATCAATACACTTGTTTCAAAGCATTTAGTATCTTTCGTGGCAGGGCATATAGCGCATGGTTTACGCCTGACCTGGCATTCTCTGAGGGTCCCTGGAAGTTTGGTGGATTACCTGGCTTAATCATGGAACTATATGATGAAGAAAAAGCTATTTATTATAAGTTCATCTCTTTAGAATATAAAACCGTGGCACCTATACAAATCCCTGAAAACAAAGGAAATTTCATTGTTTTCAAAACAGAACTAAAGAGAGCAATAAAAAAAATGGAAGAACAAATCTCCGGTGGTGAAAAGGTCGATCCAACTTGCCTTGATTGTTCCTCTACTGCAAAAATTAAACTGGCTACAATTGAAAATATTCTTGAGGAATAAAATGTACAAGTTTATTCTTTGTTCTATGCTAATCTTCGGTATGAGTGATCATACCTATTGCCAAAACCTGTTATCACTTAAAGGATATGTTTCAGATAAAGCAACAGGCAATTTTATTTCTAATGCAAACATTACTGCGGAGAACGGAAACCGAATTATTAGTTTCACAAACAGTGATGCAAAAGGTGCTTTCAATTTTATATTAACCCTTGAAGATACTTCGAATATAAGTGTGACTTTTAGCCATGTGAACTATCTTAAGAAATCTTTTTCTTTACATTACCTTTTATCATTGAATGATGCTAACCTGAATGTTAGCCTTGAGAGTAATCCTTCTCAATTGGAGGAGATAAAAATTGAATCTCAATGGAAAAGGAGAGAAATAAATGACACCATTTCTTTTAATGTGGCACCCATAATTACGCCAGCTATAAGAAAAGTAGATGAGCTACTAAGCCAAATAGAAGGTTTTAAAGTTTCCGATGATGGAAAAGTCAGTTATAAAGGCGTTCCTATATCCACAGTTTTAATAAACAATGAAGATCTCGCAGGCTCCAATTATGGGGCGGTCACAAAAAATCTTGATGCCTCAATTTTAGAAAAGGTTGAGTTGATTAAAAATTACAATAAAAACAGGATATTAGGTGGTGTAAGTAAAACCGGTGAATTGGCACTTAACTTAAAAGTAAAATCCAATTTATCAGGCAAATCCAGTGGTTCTTTAACTACAACAATTGGCGTTCCATCAAAGTATGGATTAGACTTCAATCTGCTTACTTTAAAAAGCAAAGTAAAATCACTGGTCCTTAGCAACTTCAATAATTATAGTAAAAATTTTCTTTTTGGAAATCTATTCGATTATAGCCATCAAGTGCCCGGAAGGCTTGCTTCAACTTCTTTAAATGAAAGAAATAATATATCAAACATAATATCAAAACCAGAGTTGGAAAACGAATATATTTATTCGAATAAAGCTCAGTTGCTTACCCCATCAGTAATATATACACTTAGTGACAAAATTAAAATATCCGTAAAAGCCTCACACCAATACAGTATAATAAATCCTGAATTATTTTACTTCTCTCAAGTTGTCATTGATCCACTCAATTCTTTTAACTTCAGTTTGCAAGAAAATTTAGTTCAAAAGAATGAGAATAATTTTATAGAAACGAAAATTAGTTTTGATAATAAAAAAGCAAACGCAGGTTCTATACAAATTCATTTGCAAAACGGCAAGTTGAATCAGGATTTCATTAATGTAAGAAAAGTAAAACTTGAAGACTCTTTAATCCAAAAATATTCAGAACCTGCAAGATCCATTTCATTTATTGCAGATGAAGCAATATTGCTGAAAAATAAATCAGTACTGCATTTTCAAAATTATACAGAGTTTTTAGAAAGCAGCATCCGGCAAAACACAAATACCCAAAGGTTTGCTGACATATTTAGGATTGACAGCAGCTTCATACAATTTGACCAAGGATACAATTTAAAATCTTTCAATGTTAAAACTAATCTTTCTTTAATAAAAAAATTTAAAGATGGATCATTCAACAGTTTTGAGATAGGCCACCTGCAAACCGTTAGAAACATTAATTCCTCCCTTGACGGTTCCAATAAACAAAATACTAATAAACAAAATTTGATTGAAAAATCAGACCGCTTTAAAAGCAGTAAGTATTATTTAGGCAGCCAGTTAAAGAAAAAGATATCATCTAATTTTTCTATTAATATTAATTCCGAGATCGGTTATGGCATTTTTGAATCTGATAATGTAAATAATTTGAGACAAAATATTAGAGCATTGTTATACTATATACAGGCAGGTGCAGAAACAAAACTTTCTAAGAGATTATCCTTTACTATAAACCTGAGTTCAGAAAAAGCACTTCCATCAATTCGCTACTTCAGTTATGACAGTATCATTACATCTAATGCTAACTTACTAAACATTGCCAGTATTATAACAACAACAAACACTCATCTTATAAACTTCAATCTATTTAAATCAACTCCCAAAATTGGAGAAAGTTACCAACATAATTTAACCACCAAGGTAGCCGGAAGAGATTACATTAATACTTATAATGTTAGAGAGTTTTATACTGCTACACAATATTTACCCGTAAGAAATAATATAGTACAGGATATTAATTTTACAGGAAAAAACTACATATTTCCTATTCACAGCAGTATATTTTATTCCACTATATTTTCACACAGTTCTTCTAAAAATATTTTAAATGAAAGTGAAACCAGGGTTAACAGTAACGTCTACAGCTCCCAATTAAGGCTGGTATCTAATCTTAAGAGCAAATTGAATTTTGAGTTAGAAAGCAGTCTAACCTATATTAACGTAAAACAACAAATAAATAATAACATGGTTTCAAATCGTATTTCTAATTTGAAACTGGGTGCGAAAGCAAAATTCCAATACAACAATAATTTTTATATAGGCATTTCTCATGACTACCTTAAATTCATAAATGCTTCCTTTAATGCACTCAATCTTTATTCTACATATAAAATTTCTCAATCTTCCCAATTTACAATTCGGGCTACCAACTTACTAAACAAGAAAGTCTTTAATCAAAAGTCCATAAACTTTTATAGTAGCTCTAACCAATATTACAATCTCGTTCCCACAAATATTTTACTTGGTTATACAAAATCATTTTAACCAGTATCTCCCCCTCAATTAGCAGAGGTATTAATACTGTGATTCCTTCATTGACTACCTGGCCGAAAGAGGAGGCAAAAAAACAGGGCCGATCGCTCAGCCCCGTTTACCCTCAGTAAATAAAATTCTCTTGTTCCTGTCTAAGTACTAAGTACTTCATACTAAGTACTGGGCCACCTATCCCCCAATTCCACCACTTCCCTGTGTTCTTTTTTGCTCTTCTTCCAGGCTGCTTTTTCTTTGTCTTGCTGCTTTTACTTTACTGTTACCAAATCTCCAGGTAAGGCTTGTGCGTAGCTGGCGACTTTCCCAGGTGCCAAAGGCAATGGTTTGCTGACCGGAAAAATTACTTTCTCCCTTCCACCGCATAGTTTGGAAAATATCTGATACGGAAACTTTGAAATTTCCCTGTCCTTTAAAGATCGTTTTTTGCAGGCCTGCATCCATGCTATACATGGCAATGCTTTTAAATGTTCCCTGCCAGATGGTCGGAGAATTATAGAAACCACTTGCTTCTGCCGTCCATTGCTTAGCTTTTCCAAACTTATAGCTATGCTGCATGTAAATATTGTAAGTAAATACATCCAGGTTTATCTTTCTGTTTCCTCCTCCAAAATCAGCTTCATACTTAGAAAAATTTCCACCGGTATTTACATAAAAACTGTAATTTTTATGCGAGAAAGGATAGCTCACATTTAGTGCAATTACATCCTGGGTTGCCAGGTTTTGCTTGCTGATAAAACTTTTGCTTTCTTCTGCAGTATCTATCAGTTGGGTAAATACATCTGCCACATGACTGTATGTAAGTGACGTAGTTAGTTTGTATCCATATGTATTTGTTAGACTAAAAATATTAGAATACTGTGGCCTCAGGTTTATATTTCCTCTCTGGTAAGTGTACTCATTCAGTTTCATTTCAAAAGGATTCAAGTCCTGGTATGCCGGCCTGTCTATCCTGCGGCTATAAGATAAACCCCACTGATTTTTTGGATTTTTATTGTATGTAATACCGGCACTTGGAAACAGATCTGTGTAGTTTCTTTTAAAACTATTGCTGGTATTTTTATTTGCCGTACCATCAGGATTCAGCGGGTAAGAATCACCGGTGAGGTTAGTGTTTTCTACCCTTACACCAGCCTGTATAGCAAACCCTTTGTACGCCCTGTTATAACTGACATACCCGGCATTTACATTCTCGCCGTATTCAAATTCGTTACTGCGGTCAAGATCCAACATGGCTGTTCCATTATTTACATTGTAGCGGCCAAAATTATTATCTGTATTTACCTGGCTCACTTTAAAACCAACACCAAGTTTTCCTTTTTGGAAAGGTTGCTCATAATCAGCTTTCATGGAAAAAATATCAATATTGGTTGGTGTAATAAAGCGATAGATCAATTCAGTCAACTTGCTGCTTTGTGATGGATTCCAATATACATTAGGTTGAAACTGGTTAGTGCGTATGCGAAACAAACCATAGTCAGCATCCAGGTTTAATTCCTTCCCGCCTTTCTGTACATTACGATAATTGATATTAAAATTGGTATTGTTCCTGCTGCTTACAGCACTGTTGTTTGCTATCAGCAACCTGTCAGTAACATTTGTGGGCTCATAGATGATATCAGTTCTTCCAAAGTTGGTATTTTCTCCCTCATTAAAATTTCCATTGATCAATACACCAATCGTGCTTTTTGCATTAATGAAATAATCAAGACCGGTCTTAAAACCATGCGTGGTATTCAGGTTTTGCATCACTGCATGCTGATCAAAAATAGTATCCAGCAATGAACGGTATAGGTTAAAATTATTTCTGTTCAATGAATGATTGAAATTATAATTACCGAATACATTCACTTTTTTATTGCGGTGATTTAAAGCAAGCCCACCATTGTATTTACCGAAAAGGCCTACGTTGTAACCAAGGTTTACATTTCCATTAGTACCCAGTGATTTATTCTTTTTAAGTTTTATGTTGATGATTCCACCATTACCAGCTGCTTCATATTTTGCAGATGGATTGGTGATTAGTTCTATGGATTCTACCTGCGCAGCCTGTATCGATTTCAGGTAAGCCGCAAGATCAGCACCTGTGATTGGAGAAGGTTTTCCATCTATGTACACCTGTACACCATTTTTTCCTGCCAGGCTGAGGTTATCATCTTTGTCTACCAAAACTCCCGGTGCTTTACGCAATAGTTCCAATGCATCGTTGCCAGTAGCATTTATCGTTCCTTCTACATTTAGAATGGTTCTATCTGCCCTCACTTCTATCATTGGCTTTTTTGCAGTCACTACCACAGCAGAAAGATTTTCTCCTGCTTTGGAAAGTACTGTTGCAGGAACAGTAACATCTGCAGAAACAGCAAAAGGTTTTGAGTAACTGTTGCCAAAGCCTACATGTGAAGTTTGTACCAGGTATTCTCCCGGCACTGCATCTATGCTGTAAGCCCCAGCATCGTTGGTTACAGCAAGTTTCACTATCGATGAATCCTTTGCATTCATTAGGGTAACGGTTGTTTTATCAAGGGGTTTCCCGGTAGCATCCAGTACTGTACCGGAGATTTTTTGGCTGTAAGCAACTGTAGCTACTACAGAAAAAACCAGGAGGAATAATAACTTTTTCATCATTTTTTGTTTAGGTAAAATATTCAGGTGCAAAAGTGGTCTTTAGAAAGATGAGTTAAAAATGAATTGCTATGAATGGCAGTAAATAGAACACGAGTGGTAAAAATTTACATTTAAAAAGTATACTCAAGGCAATAACGAAATAAGCATTATTTAAAACCCGGGTATAGATTCTCATAGAACCATCTGGATTTTTTTCACATATTCTTACTGTGGAAACCAGTATTTCACGCCTTAATTTCCCTTAAAATCAAATCGCAGTTATATAACAATTACAGAGTGGGGACAAAATCTTTCTCTTGAGCTATCTATGATACCCGAGGAATAAAGTTAGATGTATACCAGCTACAATTATAGCAGCCTATATCCGGCTTTTGATTTCGGATTTTCATTTGTATAAATCAAAATGATCTGCATGATAAGATATAGATGTTTAAAATCATCGTTCCATTGAACTAATATTGTTCAGCAATCAACGCTCTCATTCTTTCACTCACTATTTTTATTCCTGAAAGATCATTTTTTACTGACCTGCTTACGTAAACACTGATATGTTTTTGCAACTCCTCTAAACATTTGGGTAACCCTATAGGCTTATAGTTCATTTTTAGAAAGCGGCATATAATTGCTGCAGACTCCTGCTGTGCTTTATCGGTGGCGCAAATTTCATCCAGCATTTCATCATCAAGTCCATGTTTTTTTGTGAGTTGTATATCTGTACTAAGAGCAGCAGTAGCAGCCAGTAATTCCTGTTGCAGCCACACCATTTTTTCGAGGTGAGAAAGGTCTTTATTTTTACTGATGGGTTCCTGGGCAATGCGTTCCATACCGGCATGCAATTCCCCCATTGAAAGAAATGCAGCCTTCCGTGCTACCCTGTACCCTGAAGTTTCTGCAACATCCGTAAGTAACAAAGCCGCTACTTCCTGGAAGTAAACCTGGTTTGCCTGCAGGTTATTGATAAGTAATTTTTCAAAACCTTTGATCTCCCAGGCCGGCCACAGAAAATAATTGGCGGCACTTGCAAGTATAGCACCCAGTAAGGTATCCAACACCCTGAACTGTATTACTTGAAATGCATTTTCTGTGATCATGGCATAAATCAGTAATAACATTACTGTGATGAAGAATGCTGACGCTCGATAGTTTTGCTGGGTGAGGGTAAATGCCAGGGTGGTAGAAATAAAAATGATCACCGAATACACAACAAAATTTTGCGTAAGCAGAACAATAGCCACTGCTACCAGTGCACCCGCAAGTGTTCCTACAGTCCGGTAGATGCTCCGTTGCTTTGTAAGGATATAGCCAGGCCGCATGATCACCAAAATAGTCAGTGCTATCCAGTAAGGATTTTGTACAGCGAACGCAGTGCCTATCATATATCCTGCAAGCATCGTAACTACGAGCCGCAGACAATGCCTGAAAATAGGTACAGAGAAATTAAAATTATCAATGAGTAAGCGGGGCGAATAACTCTGAGGAGTAATAAATTTCTGGTGCAAGCGCCTATCAATGTTCACAGGCTCTATAATATTTTGCTCATCTGCAAAACGGGTAATTGTTATTAGTTTTTCAACCTGCTGCAACGAAAATTGTTTTAAGGTCCGCAATTTTTGAAGGGCTTGCATGTTACCATTTTCATCATTATTTAATTCTTTGAAAAGGTTACTCTGGGTTGTCGCATCATCCAATAGCTTATCAAGTTCAGCTGCATTTTGTGTAGTTGTATTTCCTATCGACAAGGCCTCATAGTTCCCGGCAATTTTTTTTAGTAGTTGTTCAATTGAATGTATAACAGCCTGGAAATGCATGTTTTCATCGGGATCGGTTGCAGAGCGCAATGGAGTAGCCACGGCCAGTTCCAACACATTCACCAGCTCTATAAATACCATCAAATACCTTCCGCTTCCGGCAGTAACAAACTCCTGTTTTTCCTGTACCAGCAGCAGGTTCCTGATTTCATCATGTTTCAGGATCAGTTCATTTTGTAGCGTGAGTAATTTTGTGGCAATCTGCTTACGGTTAGCATCATTAATGTGTGTGCTTTTCGCTTCCAGGTACAATGCAGTAAGGTGCATTGCCTCTGAAAGTAGTTGCCTTACATGGCTATGAGTTCGATAGCGGCCAAAGATCAATTGTAAAAATATATACCAGCCTCCACCGCAAAGCAGGTAGAAGGTATAATAGAAAATTTCTAATCCCGTATGTACACGGGTAAAACTAACAATGACCGCAAGCAACCCGGCAAAGGATATCAAGGAAGCCCGGAAACCATAAATGGCCAGGTAGGCATTAATAAAAATAAGAACAGCAAGAACCGGGTACAACAAAAACCCTGTTTGGATAGCAAACTTCATCAGGATAGAATCTACTACCGCCAGCAATATTGCAATGCACATGGCAGATAATTGCTGTTTTCTCGTGCCGGGTATATCTGATAATGAGGTGAGCAAAATTCCCGTAGCTACAATAGAAGCAATTGGTACGGTAAAAAAGTTTGCACAAAATGCTACAGCGGTAAATGCGGCAATAGCAATAAGTAACCCTTTGGTAAAGTTGAAACTCCTGAAGAAGGATTTTAATTTATTTGCCTGTATGGGTTGCATAGGCAAATTTAATATTTCGAAAGGCAATTGGTGCTTGCAGTTTTTTTCTACCCGTGGGGTTCTTCTCTATCCGTAGAGTTCTTTCTATCCGTAGAGTTCAGCGAAGCGCTCTACGGATTGGTAAATAAAACTGAGACTAAGTCTCAGTCCCATAATAATTCAGGCAGAGTCTGAACCTCATTATAAAATCCTTAGAGACGCTGCGATTAATTTGTAAGGGCAGCGGCGTCCCATTAAGCAAACCAAAAAAAAATCCACCGGAAATAAAACCGGTGGATCGTATGATTTAAGAAATAAAATTTATTACAAAGTACGTTTCACTTCTACTTCTTCGAATGCCTCTACTATATCACCAACTTTAATGTCGTTGTAGTTCTTGATAACAAGACCACACTCCATATTGGTGGTTACTTCTTTAGCATCGTCACGGAAACGTTTCAATGAAGCCAATTCGCCTGTATGTATAACGATACCATCACGTACCAGCCTGATGCGGTTGTTACGGGCAAGTTTACCATCCAACACCATACAACCTGCTACGGTAGCTTTATCAAATTTGTAGGTTTCTTTTATTTCAATATTACCAAGAATCTTCTCTTCCAGGCCAGGCTCAAGTAGACCTTCCATGGCACTCTTGATCTCTTCGATAGCCTTATAGATCACAGAGTACAATTTGATCTCGATACTTTCTGCTTCGGCAAGTTTTCCTGCCTGCATACTCGGACGTACGTTGAAACCTATAATGATTGCATCCGATGCATTTGCCAAAGTAACATCACTTTCTGTGATGGCACCTACGGCTTTATGTATCACTTTGATCACAATCTCTTCGGTACTCATTTTCTGCAATGAATCACTAAGTGCTTCCACAGAACCATCCACGTCACCTTTAATAATTACGTTAAGTTCTTTAAAATTACCCAAAGCAAGACGACGACCAATCTCATCCAAAGTAATATGCTTTTTAGCCCTCATACCCTGCTCACGCAATATCTGTCCACGTTTGTAGGCCATTGACCTTGCGTCGGCTTCGTTCTCAAATACTTTAAATGTTTCACCCGCTTGTGGTGCACCGTTCAATCCGAGGATCAAAACCGGTGTGGAGGGAGGTGCTACTTCTACACGCTGGTTGCGTTCATTGTACATTGCTTTTACCTTACCAAAGAACTGACCCGAAACGATCATATCTCCCTGCTTCAGTGTACCGCTTTGTACAAGAATTGTGGCCACATATCCACGGCCTTTATCCAGGGAAGCTTCTATCACTGTACCGCTACCCTGCTTATCAGGATTGGCTTTCAGCTCAAGGATATCTGTTTCCAGTAATATTTTTTCCAGCAACAAATCTATATTCAGACCTTGCTTGGCACTAATCTCCTGGCTCTGGAACTTACCGCCCCAGCTTTCTACCAGGATATTCATACCGGCAAGTTGCTCCTTGATTTTTTCAGGATTTGCACCTTCACGATCTATCTTATTCAATGCAAAGATCATCGGCACATTTGCTGCCTGGGCATGAGAGATGGCTTCACGTGTTTGCGGCATAACTGCATCATCTGCAGCTACTACGATCACAGCTATATCTGTAATTTTTGCACCACGGGCACGCATGGCTGTAAAGGCCTCGTGACCAGGAGTATCCAGGAAGGTAATAGCCCTGCCATCTTTTGTTTTTACTTCGTATGCACCAATGTGCTGGGTGATACCACCTGCCTCACCACCTATAACGTTGGTATGGCGGATGTAATCCAGGAGGGAGGTTTTACCATGATCTACGTGACCCATAATGGTCACGATAGGTGCACGATCTTCCAAATCTTCAGGATCATCTTCTTCTTCATCCTCATCCATATCTCCGGCATCTTCTACCCCGATAAATTCTACTTCAAAGTCAAATTCACTTGCTACCAGCTCTATCACGTCTGCTTCCAAACGCTGGTTGATACTTACCATGATTCCGAGGTTCATACACTTGCTGATGATATCGGCAAAACTCACTTCCATTAAACCGGCAAGTTCACTCACAGAAATAAATTCTGTAACCTGCAGTTTGTTGTCGTTCATTTCATTCCCCTGTGAATCTGCAGCTTCTTCTCTCTTTGCTTTACGGTATTTTGCTTTCAGGCTACGGCCACGTCCACCGGCACCGGCAAGTTTCGCCTGTGTCTGTTTCAGTTTTTCCTGAATTTCTTTTTCGTCTATTACTTTATCTTCTCTTCTGCCCGAACCCGTATTGCCAGTGTTAGCACCACGCTGCTGGTATCCACCACCACTACGGTTGCTTCCGCCCCTATTATCTGCAGGTGCAGCCGGACGGTTGGTATTGGGCGTATTATTTGTATTTGTATTTGTATTAGGCGCATTCTTTTTAGGAATACGTTTCCGCTTACCCTTATCGTCTTTCTTCGGACGGGTATCGCTATCTACAGGCAACTGAATTTTACCCATAATTTTGGGTCCGGTCAGTTTCCTGGCTTGTATGTTTTCGATAACCGGAGCATCAGGAACTGCTGGTGTTACCGGCTCAGCTGGTTTTGCTGCCGCAGGAGCAACTACAGGTTCCGCTAATTTTTCGGCTGGTTTTTCCACCGGTTTTTGCGGAGTAAAGGGTGCTGCTTTAGGTTTATTCGCTGCCTTTTTTGGTCTTGTGCTGCTATCTATTGCGTCCAGGTCTATTTTTTTAATCACCTTAGGACCTTCCAGTTCCGGCGCAGTTCTTTTTGTGATAACCTCTTCATCCAGGCTGGTCGGGACGTTCGGCTCTTCGCTGGCGGGCACTTCGGGCACTACAGGCTCCTCTACAGGAACTGCCGGTGCTTCAGGCTCGGGTACTGCTATAGGAGCTTCTGGCTCAGGAGCAGGAGCGGCAACAGGCACCTCTTCCACTGGTGCAGGTTCTGCCACAGGTTCAGGCATGGGTGCGGCTGCATCCTGGGCTTTATGCTCCTCAGCTTTATGTTCTTCAGCTTTCTTGGTAAAAGATAGATCCTGCTCATCCCTGCGGCGGCGTTGCTCTGCAGGTATCACTTTGATAAGTTCTACCTGTTCCGCTTTAGCTTTAGCGGCCATATCCTGCTGAAATTCTGACTGGGCAATGCGGTACATTTCCTCAGTTAATTTAAAGTCAGCCTTCATTTCACCCTCATCAAATCCTTTGCTTTTAAAGAGATCGGTGAGTGTTTCTGCGCTTACATTAAACTCTATTGCAGCCTTTCTTACCCTTGGTAATTTTATTGTTTCTGCCATTCTTTGTTTTTATTAACCGTCAATTAGTGCGGTTAAGTATTCTTTTTTTTAAGCCTCTTTTATATAAAGTAAAGGCTTTTAGTTATTCTTTTTGAAATTCTTCCTGCAATACTTTGCGTACATCAGCTATTGTTTCTTTCTCCAGGTCAGTACGGCGCTCCAGTTCTTCTGCGCTCAGTGCCAAAACAGAATGTGCGGTATCACAACCTACACGCTTCAGCTCAGCAATCACCCATGGTTCTATCTCATCTTCAAATTCTTCCAGGCTAATGTCAAACTCTTCTTCTTCACCGGCATTATCACGGAATACATCCAGTTCATAACCTGTAAGTTCAGAAGCAAGTTTAATATTTACCCCTCTTCTTCCTATAGCTAATGATACCTGGTCAGGCTTCAGGTAAATGTTTGCATGTTTGGTTTCTTCATTCAGATCTATTGTAGAGATCTTGGCCGGTGTAAGAGAACGCTGTATCATCAGCTGAATATTCGACGTCCAGTTAATGACATCAATATTTTCATTTTTCAACTCTCTTACTATACCATGAATACGGCTACCTTTCATACCAACACAAGCGCCAACAGGATCAATCCTGTCGTCGTAACTTTCTACAGCTACCTTGGCACGCTCTCCCGGATCACGAACAATTTTCTTTACAACTATTAAGCCATCAAATATCTCCGGAACTTCTATTTCCAACAATTTTTCCAGGAACAATGGGCTCGTACGGCTGAGGATGATTACAGCCTGGTTATTTTTTAATTCTACTTTTTTTACTACGGCACGTACAGTTTCTCCTTTCTTAAAAAAGTCAGAAGGTATCTGCTCAGATTTTGGTAAAAGCATTTCATTGCTTTCCTCATCCAGGATCAACACCTCTTTCCTCCACACCTGGTACACTTCACCGCTAACTATTTCTCCGATACGGGCTTCATACTTTGTTACCAACAGGTTTTTCTTCAAGTCATTTATCCTGGCAGCAAGCGTTTGCTTTCCTGCCAATATAGCCCTGCGGCCAAATTCTTTTTGTATATCTAATTCTTCATAAAGTTCTTCTCCTACCTCGTAATCCTCACCAATTTTAAGCGCATCTTTCAGCTCTATCTCAGTAAGTGAGTTATACAGGTCATCATCTTCTACGATCTCCCTGCGGCGAAAGATCTCCAGGTCGCCCCTTTGCTCATTTACGATCACGTCGAAGTTTTCGTCGCTGCCGTATTTCTTGCGGATCAGGGTTTTAAATACATCTTCCATCACTTTCATAAGCGTGGGCCTGTCGATGTTCTCTGCTTCTTTAAATTCCTGGAATGAATCTATGAGGTTGATACTTGCCATATCATGTTTCCGGGGTTGTGAGCCTATC
>JBBQYS010000087.1:0-13885 GCA_038208485.1 Chitinophagales bacterium | reverse complement strand
TTCCTTTACCTTCATATACATTTCCCAAAACAAATAAAGATTGCATAAAAGGAACAACATCCCTGTTCTGCCGTAGTTGTTGCACCACAGGCAAAACCTGCACTAAAATAGAATCATATTGTTTTTTAGCAAGTTGTATTTCTATTGAATAACCTTTAGAAAAAGCAGCAAACTTTTTAGATACTTTGGGATCCGCTGTCATTGTTTGTATATCAGAATTATTCAGTTGCTGATAATATATTGCCGAATCATATTGTTTCAATTGCAAATGTGCATAGGCCATATCTTCATGATGAGACCATAGCAGAATGAAAGGTGTAGCAAATTGTAAGGCCTCATAATAATAATTCAGTGCCTTTTGGTGATCGCCGGCCCAGTTAAATGATCTTGCAATAATAGCCAGCGACAAAGATGTTAATACTGAATCATTCAATTCTTTTCCTATTTCCTGTGATTCAATTAAATATGGAAAACTTTTCCAATATTCTCCATGCTTGAAATAATTGAAAGCAATTGCCTGTTTGGCCCATCCTATCCCAAGTTTATCTTTGGCTTCTTCAGCAATTTGAGTTGCTTTTATGGCTGCTTCATTTCCCTCCTGGTATTTCCCTTCTATGGTATAAGCTACAGATAGACTATAGTACGCCATTGAAAGCGTTTTATAATCCTTTTCTTTTTTTAGCAACTGAATGGCTTGCCGGCTGTATTGTTCCATTACTTCAGGGTGACCTAAAAGACGCCCCTCTACCCCTGCCTGAACTATTAAAGCCTCTGCTCTACCAGAATTATAATTTATTTGCGAAGCTTTTCGGTAGGCAAGATTTGTATATTTAAGTGCTGAATCAGAATGGACCCAATAAAAATAATATTGCCATCCTAATTCATTTAAGCTGTTTACCTGTTTATGTATCTCCAAACCAGGTAATCTTTTTTTTATGCTATCTATCCTGGGAGTTTGTGCACCAACTTTTACGGTGAGTAAAAATAATATGACAAATATCCTCCTGCACATAAACTTTGGTATTAATTAAGACCCATTTAAATGTAGTACATTCTAATAGTAAATTTAGAAAAATCCGGTAACAAAATCCAGTTACCGGTTTTCTGTCGTAGATCTTTTTACCTTGTACTATCTCAATAACTTAAATGCCCATCGTAAACAACTGTATTTGTAGGATTGGCAGTATTTATATAAACGGTTCCGATGAAACTCCCACTCACATTTTCAAATCTGCCCGTGCCGCCAACAATAGTGTGTTGCAATATACTTGTGGCTGTACCGTTGCCTGTAGGCGTGTTAGTTCCTGTAAATTGAGTATAAAATTTGTCACCGTTTGCAGCTGTAAACGTTTGTGTACCACTAACCTGAAAAGGGGGTGGTGTAGTTAAATTCACTGTAGCAATTGCTACAAACATGCTTGCTCCCAATTGTGTGGCCTGACCGTTTCCGGTAATTCTTTGTCGCAATAAAGGAGGCCCTTGCAGAAGTTGAGCTGTAGTGGTGTAAGTGCCTTTAAAGGGAACTTTTGTTTCATTCATTTTATTAGCTATGTTGCTAGAGGTTTTACCATCTGCAATTGCGTTTGAAATTGATTTGCTCTCCGGCATATTTACCGATTCTTTTTGGCATGATATAAAACATATACATGCAATTAGAGAAAGCAGCACTGAAAGTTGTTTTTTCATTGTATAATTTTTTAATGATGATTAAATAAGTTTTTTACAGGATTGTGGTAATCATTCTAGAGAAAACTGTTTGCGCAAACTTTGATTATAGAACTAAAGTAAAAGCATTTTTAAATTAAGCCAAGTGCCAATGAGCAACTGAGCGGATAATTCTAATAAGTGGGAGAATTTTCGGCGCATCAAAGAGTGATCACCTCCGCCTCCTCGAGTGCGCTTCACCTTCGATGGTGCTCAAACCAGTTGTAAATAATTTCAAAATATTCAGCTGCCACTCTCCGCAGCATGAGTGCATAAATGTCAGGAAGAATACATATATTCAATTGCCGGGTTTTATTATGTCGTATACGACGAATTCAGTTTAATTTCGTGAGGGCTAGTTTTTTATATTCATGTTTCCGGTGAACGCACTTCAAAGGCGTTTACTTCGCCTTTGTATTTAAATCTACGGCAGCATTCTTAATAATTGTAAATATTTAATAAATGAAAGCTCCAAAATTTATTGTTGTAATTGGTACTTCTGCTGGCGGTATGAATGCACTGATTGAATTGGTTTCGCAGTTGACAGAAGATATAGATGCAGCTTTTTTTATCGTAATGCATTTATCCCGCACAAGTATCAGCGATTTCTTGGTGCACCGGCTTCAGCCACATACTTCTTTAAAATGTGAAGTAGCAACAGAAGGTAATCCAATAGAACAAGGTCATATTTACGTGGCCGCTCCCAATCAACATTTACTGGTAAAGAAAGATAAAATTATTCTAGGCCGGGGCCCTGAAGAAAATCGTTGGCGACCTTCCATTGATGTATTGTTCCGCTCAGCCGCTGCCGCTTACAGCACAAGAGTTATTGGAGTCGTATTAACTGGGTCACTTGATGACGGAACTACAGGTATGTTGGCCATTAAAAGAAGCGGAGGAACCTGCATTGTGCAAGACCCTAACGAAGCCGAATATCCTGACATGCCGGTCTCGGTGCTCAATAACATGGAAGTTGATTACTGCATTTCGCTCCATCAAATGGGCGAGACAATTTCCGAAATTACTAAATCGACCCCCGAAGAAATTGCTGCGCCACAGGATGTTATTATTGAATCTGAAATTGCTGAAAGAGTAGTGGTGGATTATGGGCATGTAAAACAGCTGGGCGAAAAAAGTATTTATGCCTGTCCTGATTGTGGAGGCGGATTGTGGGACCTCCCAAAAAAAAATGGAAAATCAGACCGCTACCGTTGCCATATCGGGCATTCCTATTCTGAAAAAGATTTGGTAGTGAAGCAGGGTGAAATATTAGAATCAACACTTTGGACAGCCCTGCGTATTATGGAGGAACGTAGAACGCTCCTGAAGAAAATGGAAGATGATAACAATAAAAAAGGATTATCTAAAATGGCAACAAGTTACCAGGAAAAAGGAGAGGACATACAATTTCATGTAGACAAAATGAAAGAAATTTTATTCGCCACTCAAAACACATTGTAAATGCTTTAAACGAAGTTTTGTGCTGTATTGAGGAGCACTTTACTATCAGATTTTATTTATTCTACGTTGTGTAAAATAGCGCAAAATGGAAAGAATAGAAATTTATACCAGTAAGAAAAAGTCTTTTTTTTGCTGATTGCCTCAAGTGGATTTGTTGCAATGGGTATTTGGATTATACTGGAAGCGGACAATTTAACTTGTTGGAGAGCTATCAGTCCATTTTTCGCTCTTCTGATCGGTATTGCTGCAATTTTATTCTTTGGACTCGGAATCATTTTGGGGATAAAAAGACTTATTAAATCTGAAATTTCACTAATTATTGATCCGATTGGACTTAATGTAAATCCTAAAAAGTTGTTGACAGAATTTATAAATTGGGACGAGATAATTGGCTTTGAAGAAATAAAAATTCAAAGTTCAAGATTTGTTATCATTGAAGTAAATAATCCTGAATCATGGCTTGAAAAGGATACCAATATTATTAGAAAAAGATTAATGCAATTCAATATCAATAATTATAATTCTCCATTCAATATTGCATCGGCAGGACTAAACATTAGTTCAGACGAGGAAAGATAAATCGAATACCTATTTTAATAAATAGGATTAGGTAGAACATTTGCAAAACTCAACAGCGTATGCCCTGTCTCGGGAAATCGTAATTGATTTTTAAAATTGCAAATAATGCAGAGACGCTGCTATCAATGGCCTTGAAAGAAAAGTGCTTAAAAATTTGGTTTGACGGCGTTATGAAAAAAACACTGTCTGAGCCAGCAGGGTCATCAAATAATAGAATTTTTGCGGCGAGTTTGTTTTTTTTAGTCCGTCAAGCCAAATTTTTAGCCTTTTATTTCACAGCCTTGAATTTTTGTTTCTTTTTGTTCAAGCAAAAAGAAAAAGATGAATTTTTAGTTGCATCTGGTATTTGAACTTACCAATGAATTAATTGCCTCTTTATTACACTTTGGAATCATATAGCATATAGAACTACAGTTGAAATGCAAATATTCTACCTAATCCTATTAATAAATATAAAGTTGAGCCTGGTAGATAGTATTGCAGTAAGGCCCAATGCTGTAGTAAAAACGATTAAAGCTATTGCTATAGTAGAACAACAATAAAGTAAATAGACCGGGAAGTGCATAAGAATCAAGTTATGCCTCCATACAAAAAAACAGAATTCAAAAAAAAGAAAAATAAACATTATAATCCTTATTTTTAAAACATAAGAGTATTTGAACAGATAAAAACAACAGACAATTTTAGGAACCAAGACAGTCAGACTAAAACAAAAAACTACCCTAATTTACCGAATACAAAAACTCATGAAGACATTATCAAAAAAATATAGGGAAGATCTTACTCCCGGGCAGGTCTTGCAGCTGCTTAGGGAAAGCAATCAACCGTTTGCAAAAAAGCTAAAAGCGAGTCGTTACCATCAACAAAAAGTAACTGAAAAAAGCGAAGGTCAGTTTCCGGCGGGAACCATACTTACCCGTATGGATTCACTCACTTCAACTGAGTTTATTTTCGGATAAAGTCTGGGGGATATTAAATACGGCAAAGCAAGCAGTAGATGAGCAAATAAGTAACAGAGCACTATAATAGCCGATTTAGAAAATCAAGACAATGTGCAAATGCTGTGTGGCCTCTATGATGTAAAAGCCGGGGAAATAACTTTTTACAAAATGATTTACTAAATTAAATATTATTAATTCTTGAATAAGATGGCAAATATGTTTTACGATTTTAAAAACCTGAAAGGCGATATATCCGGTGGTGTAGTAGCGGGAGTGGTGGCCCTGCCGCTTGCTCTAGCTTTTGGGGTGCAATCAGGTCTTGGTGCGATAGCAGGGTTATACGGGGCCATCATTTTAGGTATATTGGCTGCACTTCTAGGTGGTACAGCTACACAGGCCAGTGGGCCTACTGGCCCAATGACCGTAGTATGTGCTGCGGTGGTTACATTTGGTGTTACCAAATTTGGTAGTTTAGAAATTGCCCTTCCATTCATATTCCTCACTTTTTTTCTTGGTGGCTTATTCCAAATTTTATTTGGCATCTTAAGGGCAGGAACTTACATCAAATATTTTCCTTACCCTGTTATATCTGGGTTTATGACTGGTGTGGGGCTTATCATTATCTTGTTTCAAATATTTCCTTTTTTTGGCTTGCCCTCTCCAAAGTCCACCATTGCTGTTCTGCGAAGTCTTCCGGACATCATTTCGGGGGCCAATGTAGCGGCAATTGGTATTGGGCTTCTTACTGTAGCAATTTATTATCTTATTCCAAAAATTACTAAAACGATACCGAGTACTTTGGTAGCGCTCCTTGTGGCTACGTTCGTTGCCTATTTTTTAAAAATAGATGTACCGCTAATAGGAGACATACCATCCGGATTGCCCAAACTTAAAATAGCAGGTTTTTTTAGTATCCCTCCGGAGGCTTATGCTAAAATAATAGAGTTTGCCATCATACTGGCTGCTTTGGGCTCCATAGATTCATTACTTACTTCGGTAATAGCTGACAATATTACCAAGACCCGGCACAATAGCAATAGAGAATTGATAGGACAAGGTATAGGAAATGCAGTGGCAGCAATGTTTGGCGGCATACCCGGAGCAGGTGCTACCAAAGGAACCGTTATCAACATGAATTCTGGGGGTAAAACCCGGCTTTCTGGAGCCACCCACGGGTTGTTCCTGTTAATTATATTGCTAGGCGCAGGATCATTTGCAGCTTACATTCCTATACCAGTTCTGGCAGGTATCCTGATACCAGTAGGGCTTAACATTATAGATTATAGAGCGCTAAAGCACCTGCTAAAGGTGCCCCGTGCAGACATGTTTGTCCTCCTGTTGGTATTGCTCATTACTACTTTTGGTAACCTTATTTATGCAGTGGGTATTGGTATAGTACTGGCTTCTGTGCTTTTTATGAAAAAAATTGGTGATCTCTCAAAGGAAAGGACAGAGTTTAAATCTTTAGAAGAAATACATCCTGAAACCCTGTGGCCAGATGAACAAAATTTATATGCCGAGTTTAAAAACAGTGTGTATATCAAACAACTTTATGGCCCTCTATTTTTTGGTTTTGCATCCGAATTTCAATCCATGGCCGATAAGCGTGATGTAAATATAAAAGCACTAATTATAACAATGGATCGTGTTCCCTATATAGATCAATCTGGGTTATACGCTCTGGAAAATGTACTTTTTGATTTGAAAAAGAAGAATACCCCTGTCATAATAGTAGGGCTTGAAGATCAGCCAAAAGATCAGTTAGTGAAAATAGGGATCATACCAAATCTCATAAAGGAAGATACTATCTGTCCAGATTTAGTATCAGCCTATAAATTATTAAAAACCACATTGATCGTTCCGAAAAACTAAGAAATATACAGCTGCTGTGGTTTATCACAGGATTGATTAAGGAAATTCAAATCATTCCTGATAACTTTCCCGGATTCTAACTTTGTACCTATAAAGTTTTAGGATGAATGAAATGTGCTAATTCTATTGATTTTGTACAATCTGGAAATGGCAACCTGGTGAGGCTAGCAAACCCATAAAAATTAACAGTCTTCTAGTTGCTGTTATTCTAAGGATTGCGCCAGAAAGAAAATCATTCAAGGTAATGTACTGACTGTTTGGCTAGTCCAGGGGCGGCCTCTGCGTTTTTATTATAGGAGCGGCAGGTTTGCAGAGGGGGAGTGCAGCGACGAAGGCAAAAACGGCGATAGTCAATAATAAAACCCTACATTTGCAACATTATTGCAAATAAGTTGAGGCTAAAAAGAAAATATAAAACAATTATTACGACAGTCATGCTGGTGCTATACGCATTTATTGCTACCCCTGTTTCTTATTGGCACCATCATAATGTTGAAAATTCTTCATCTTCAAAAGAGCAACATCAACAGACAGTTGAAAAATCACCTGCAATTAATTTAGATGCGAATTGTAAAATATGTACTCATCACTATTCTGTTTTTCATGATGATGCAATTGAGTTACTTATTCCCTCAAATACAAAGTTGTCCTCATTCAATGGTTTCTTTTTTTTAAAAGATATACCAAACCCCGGCTACAGCCAATCCAACAAGGGACCTCCTTCCATTGTATAATTCCTTTTTTCAGTCATTAGAATTAATGGCTGATTTGTTTCCGTTTCATTCATAATTACAACATTTTTTTTATGCCTTACTGCAGGCATTGCAGCCTGGCAGACAATACAATTGTATTGTTAGCAAAAGCAACTTAAGACGACGGTTGTCTTAGTGCATATCCATCCGAAAAGGTTGCTGAAATAAAAATGGTTTGATCATTATATAATGGATGGAAAGTCTTCACCATATGGAGGATGGTTTTTTTTTAAAATATTTTTTGAAATGATAGTCAAAATAAACTTAGACATAAAACCAGGTCCCATTGTAATTTAAAAGAGTTTTAAAATGAAATTAATTATTGCGATACTATTTGCATTGTTCTTTTCTGGTACAGCAAGTTCCCAGGAATGCAGCATTTCTCTCACCGGCCATGTAGAAGATGCCGATACAAAAGATAAACTACCCGGTGCTGTAGTTATACTCAAAGAAACAGGAATGCAGCTTGTTACCGATAATAAAGGCGACTTCATTTTTAAAAATTTGTGTATTGGCGAATACAATTTACTGGTGAGTCATATCAGCTGTGAATCTGTAGTAAGGAAAATTGTTGTTTCAAAAGACTTGCATATTGATATAATGATGCCACATGCAAGAAATACCCTGGGCGAAGTGATTGTGGAAGCACAGAAAGGAATTACCAATACCGGCTTTAAAAAAGAACTATCCGGAAAAGACCTGGAAGAAACAAAAGGACTTTCGCTGGCTGAAGCCTTGAGTAAAATAAACGGGGTAACCATGCTGCAAACTGGGTCTACTATTTCTAAACCGGTTATACACGGATTACACAGCAGCCGCATTCTTACTATCAATAATGGGGTACGGCAGGAAGGCCAGCAATGGGGCAATGAACATGCTCCTGAAATTGATCCTTTTATTGCCGATAAATTAATTGTAATAAAAGGAGTAGATGAATTGAAATACGGCTCCGATGCCATTGCCGGTGTAATATTGGTGGAACCAAAACCTCTGCGAAGCACACCCGGATATTCTGCTGAGTTTAATACCGTATACTTTACTAATAACAGGCAGTACGTGCAGTCTGTTGTGTGGGAACAGCAATTAAAAAATCTGCCCGCCTTTCGTTACCGCATTCAGGGCACATTTAAAAAAGGAGCTAATGCCGCCACACCAGGGTACAGGTTAAACAATACCGGAAGTGAGGAAAAGAATTTTTCAATTACTGCAGGATGGAAAAAAGAAAAATTTAATACTGAATTATTTTATAGCCAGTTTGCTACCAAATTAGGCATATTCATTGGGTCGCATATCGGCAACCTCACTGATTTGCAAAATGCAATCGCATCATCAAGGCCAGACGAAGTTTTCCTTGGAGAAACGACCTATAAAATACGGAGGCCCTCCCAGGAAGTCACGCATCATCTTGTAAAATCAAAAACTACCCTGTATAAAGGCGAACACAAATTCAATGTGTTGCTTGCCGGCCAGTTTAATCACAGAAAAGAATTTGATGTGGTAAGAAACAGCAGCAATACCAGGCCGCAATTAGATTTATCTATCTACACATTATCAGAAGATATTAGCTGGGAGCATCCCAAAAGAAATAATTTCAACGGGGTGGTTGGCCTATCTATGATGCAGCAGGATAACACCTATGGTGGCCGCTATTTTATACCTAATTATTTTGCTTATACATTTGGTGGTTACTTTATAGAAAAATGGAACAAGCACAATTGGGAACTACAGGCTGGTATCCGCTTCGACAATAAGAGCATCAATACTACCAGGCTTAAATTCAATAGCGATACCATTAATTATGATTTCAATTTTTCTACGCTAGCTTCATCTTTCAATGCGATTTATAAAGCTACAGAAAAGTGGAAATTAAATCTCAACCTCAGCCTGGCAAGCCGTGCCCCTTACGTAAATGAATTGTTGAGTGATGGCATCCATCACGGAACGGCAACCTTCGAAAAAGGAGACATTACTTTAAAGCCGGAAAAATCAGTCAATATTTCTGCGGGCATTAATTATCAAAATACACTAAAAACTTTTCACTTTGACTTACTTCTGTACAGTAATTCTATACGTGATTTTATTTACCAGCAACCCAGGCCGGAGAATCCTGTATTGACAATTGCCGGGGCCTTTCCATTAATTGAGTACCAGCAGACCGATGCTTTGTTAAGTGGTTTTGATGCTTCGGCTTCTGTGAAACCGCTTTCTAATTTTGAATGGGAATCTAAATTATCTGTTTTGTATGCGAAAAATACTTCCATTAATGACTGGTTAATTCTTATGCCGGCTAACAGACTGTCTAATGAGATCTCTTACTCATTTAAAGAGGCCAAAAAGTTTTCTGATAGTTATGTGGCTGTTGAATTTTTACATGTAATGCGGCAGAATAATATACCTGATGAACGCAATGGAAAGCAGGATTATAAGGTTCCACCGGGAGCATATCACCTGCTCAATTTTAATGCGTCGTCTGCTGTATCATTTGGAAAAACAAAAATTACTATTGGCATCGGAATACGGAATCTACTGAATACAACATACCGGGATTATTTAAACAGTATGCGGTATTTCACTGATGAAATGGGACGTAATATCAGTATTAGGGTCAAGGTTCCCTTCAACTATGTGTATCATTATTTATAAATATTTTTCAATTAAAAAACAAATAAAATGAAAATGAAAAAAATAGCACTCAGTGTGCTGATGGCAGGTTTGCTAATAACATCTTGCAAAAAAGACAAACCGGAAGAACCAAACGAAGAAGAAGTGATTACCACTATGAGGCTAACTTTTGTACCTGTTGGTGCCGGTGCCACAGTTACTTACCAGTTTGATGACCCTGATGGGCCGGGTGGAGTGGCACCAACACAGGATGAAATTGTGTTGGCTCCATCAACAACATACAATGTAACGCTACAGTTATTGAACAAAACAGAAACACCTGTAGAGGATATTACTTTGGAAGTGCTGGGCGAAAAAGAGGCACACCGGTTTTATTATGAACCAACGGCTGGTAGCAACATAACCGTTTCCGGCCTTGATAATGATGGCAATGGAGTACCGCTCGGTGTAACCAGTGTTTGGACAACCGCCGCAGCAGCAACCGGTAAAGTAAAAGTGACACTTCGACATTATGCAGGCATACCACCTAATAAAGCCATTGGCGACCTGGTTAATAGTGCTAAATCAAGTACAGATATTGAGGTAGACTTTAATTCAAAAATCCAATAGTTAAACAAAGAGGGAAGGCCTTAAACCCGCCTTCCCTTTCTTTTATGTACACTGCAGAAGAACATAAAATAATAGCAACATTGAAGAGCCTTGGCATACATATTACCAGGTGCAGGATAGCTGTTTTTAAAATGTTTTACCATCATAATGAAGCTTTGCCTACGTCTTATATTAATAAGTATTTTTTAGGTTCGATTGACAGAATATCCGTATACCGGGCATTAAAAACTTTTATACAGAAAGGGATCTTATTAAGAATCCCAAATACCGAAGGTGAAATAAGATATATGCTCATGCAGAATAACACTAGTAATTCTGTTATTTGCAAAACTCAGGTTGCCTATTTTTTATGTACCTGTTGTGAGCAAATGAAAATGCTGGACGAACCCGTTTTTCAACAGTTCCAATTACCAGAAAACATAAATGCCAATCAATGTTATTTCCTAATAGAAGGTACCTGTAAAAGTTGTGACGGCTAATGGATTAATGATCATCATAAAAAAATAAAAAATTGAAAAAATCAATGACAAAAAAATTACCCGTAACAGTGCTTAGTGGCTTTCTCGGCGCAGGAAAAACAACTTTACTCAACCATATTCTTCACAACAAGGAAGGCTTGAAAGTAGCCGTAATTGTAAATGATATGAGTGAAGTAAATGTAGATGCAAGACTTGTAAACGAACAAAATGTATTATCAAGAAAATGGAGCAAACAATGGGCCGATAGAATGAATGAATTGGTATTTATTGGACAACAACTCGACAAAGAAAAAATCATTACCGACCTTGAAAACTGTTTACTTCGAGACGAAGAATCATTTATGTGGCAGGCAACAATAAAATTTAATGACCCGTTTCCCGCAAACTTATAGACTTAATCCATATTCCAGTAATGGTATTGTAAGGTTGCTGATAAATGATGCAATAACTCTGTTGATTTTCCGCTGGCGGATCCCTAATTAGTATAAACTGTGAACTCTTATTTATAATTTTAGTAGTCGCTAAGTCACTGCTTTGTCATAAAATATGTCTTCTTCTTTGGCATTTAAACTATTGGTAGTTTTGAGTCCTGGCCTTGCTCCGTTGCACACAAAAACTATTTCCCTTTCTTGTACCACGAACAGGGGAGTGGCTGTATTTTTTTTAAAAGATAGAACACATTCACATGAACTCTGTCAAACCCGGGTTATATAGCTCTGCAACAGATTACAAGTATTCATCTGCAATATATTTTCATGATGCTTCAGCTGAATTTGGGCACATTAAAATAATAGAAAACAATTCGGAATACCTTTATTTTTGTGTTGGTCTTTATAACACAAGGCAACGGCGACCAAAGGTTGTGTAGTGGCAGCTGGATGCATGATGGGTACAAACAAGGGCGTTATAAACGAATTAAAGATTTACATTCATTTTTTATAACATAATAATCAAAAACATATATCGACTATGGCATCAACCACCTCTAAAATTCCGATTTATAGTGCCATCGCAGCAAACCTGGCCATTGCCATTGCAAAGTTTATTGCTGCCGGGGTAAGTGGTAGTTCTGCAATGGTTTCCGAAGGAATTCATTCGTTGGTTGACACAGGAAACGGTTGCCTATTGCTGCTGGGAATACACAAGAGTAAGAAACCTGCAGATGCTGCTCATCCTTTCGGACATGGGAAAGAATTATATTTTTGGGCACTTATCGTTGCTATCCTGATTTTTTCTATAGGCGGTGGAATGGCCTTTTACAAAGGTCTTTCCCACATAAATGACCCTTTACCATTATCCGATCCCTTTTGGAGCTACATCGTATTAGGCATGGCTTTTATTTTTGAAGCCATAGTTCTATTTGTGGCGTTGAAAAGTTTTAAGGCATTCAAAGGCAAAAAAACTTATTGGCAGGCAATCAAGCTAAGCAAAGACCCCGGAAGTTTTGCGGTGATACTGGAGGATTTTGCAGCACTCATTGGCGTAGTGGTGGCATTTGCCGGAATTTATTTTAGTCATTATTTTAATGAGCCGGTATTGGATGCGTATGCCTCCATTATTATTGGCGTTATCCTGGCATTGATTGCCATATTTCTTGCTTATGAAAGCAAAGGATTATTGATTGGCGAAGGCGCTAATCCGGAAATGACAAAAAGTATTTTGGATTTGGCTTCTGCAGACAAGGCGGTAAAAACGGTAAGGCCACCACTTACGATGTATTTTGGACCAAACGAAGTTTTTCTTGCATTGGATATTAGCTTTAATAAAAACCAATCTTCCAAAGACCTTGAAGAAGCTATAACACGCCTTGAAAAAAGCATCAGATTAAAATACCCGATCGTAAAAAGAATTTTTATAGAAGCCAATGCTATATCGGAACACAATGATGCTTTAGAAAAACCAATAAATGAATGAACCGGATAATTCTAAATTATTTCACCCCGCAAGAAAGTGCAGGATGCCACATAATAAACATATACGCCAAACACAAGGCTTCCGCTGGCGCAGATATGCAGCATGGTTAAGAGCGAATGCGTATCTGGGCATCTGTGCCAGCTGTGAAAATCCTTGTTAGAGGTGACACCTTTAATTAGTCTATCCCCACAATAGAGGTAACAGCTTTCATAATTCTTTTCAAATTATAGGACCCTTATCAAAGGTGTTACCTCTTTTCTTGCAGAACATGCCAAAAGCTGTTACCCTTGCTGGCAGATATGGATCGAAGGTAAAGAGCGGATGCGTACAAATATTGTCACAGATACGCCGCACACAAGGCTCAGCTGCATATCTGCGCCAGGCTGCGATCTGCTGCGGGGAAAATGTACTTTTTTTGTACTGCTTAAAAATTATAATTATTCTGCTTTTTAACCGTTAGGTTTAAAAGGAAGCTTACACCGTGATGCATGCTTATTATCGTTACACCTAACCATTGACGTCAAAAAATAATAATTAGGTAGCTTATAAGTTGCTGAGCCGTACTTTATCCATGCTAAACCCCTTATGAAATTTTAATGGTTGTTTAATTTTATTGCTTAATCAAATCGAGAAGATACTCTAAATTATAAGCAACTTGTACAGCCCATACGTCTTCCTCTGCTGTTAAATTTGAATTTGACAACACAACAATACCATCACCATTGGGGTAAAAAATACGCATAGAATTATGGCCAAGCCAGGTTTCTTCCCCTGAATGACGAATATTAATTAATTGATTGCCTCTATACCTTACAAACCAACCGTATGCATAGTATGTTTTTATATCCTCATTTTCAGAAACAAAAACATATGGCTTAAAAGATTTCTCCACATTGGCTTTGGATATAATTTCACCATTCATCATTGCTATGAATATTTTATATTGATCTTT
>JBBQYS010000086.1:0-14039 GCA_038208485.1 Chitinophagales bacterium | reverse complement strand
CTCCGAAGAGCAGGCGCAGAAAGCCCTGGAAGCAGTAAAGGATTTTGTGGTAGAACAATTCCCGATGATGGCAGGTGCAGTAGAAAATCTTTTGGGCGCAAAAGGCACAGATGAAGACGATGATATTCCTGGACTTTAATTCAAGAGATATTTCAAAGCTTTTTCAGGCGAAAAAAATAACGGGGTTGAATGGAAAACTTGCGGCAAAAACGGATGCTGTCTATCATCTACCGGTCTATCATCTACCTTCTATAGTTCTCCCGTCTACAGGTCTCTAGTCTCCAGGTCTCTAGTCTATGACTCTCCCGTCTCTGCCCTTATCTCAGCACCATTTGCCTGTCAGCATCCAGCCGGATAACAATAAAAATAAGTACAGTAAAAGTGAGCAGGGACGATCCTCCGTAGCTGAGTAGCGGAAGTGTAATACCGGGTGAAGGTGCAATACCCAGCGTCATGCAAATATTAAGTGCTACATGGAAAAATAAAATTCCCGTAACGCAGTAGGCATATACCCGGCTGAAAACGCTTCTTTGTCTTTCAGCAATATATATTAGCCGCAGCATCATCCCAAAATAAATTAGCATGAGGACAAGAGAACCAATGAATCCGAAACCTTCTCCAATAGAAGAGAAGATGAAATCTGTGTTTTGTGCCGGCACAAAATCACCACGGGTTTGGGTTCCTTTAAGAAAACCTTTTCCTGTAAGCCCGCCGCTTCCTATGGCTATTTTGGATTGCTTCACATTATAACTTTCAGCTTTTTGCCCACTGCCTTTTTTCGTACCAAGCTTCGCAAACTCTCTTTCCATATCTGCCGTTCTTGCACTGTCTTTAAACTCATAATCATCTTTACCAAAAGTGCTGAATATCCTTACTACCTGGTGTGGTTTGAGGATAGAATTAAATAAAGCAGGTACGAGAAAACGTTGCACTCCTACAGAGAGTAGCCAGGCAGCAGCGATGATAAGAATGATGGATTTATCTCTTTTTATTTTCCTGCGGTAAATGTAGAGCAGGAGAACTGCCAAAATACTAAGTGCTATAAGCAACGTATTTGGCGCTACAACAATACTGGCTATGATGAGAATACCCAAAGCAAACAACAGGATCAGGTAAATAGCCGGAAGGCCTTCACGGTAAAATGCAATAGTAAAAGAAAAGTATACAATAGCCGCCCCAGGCTCACTTTGCATAACAGATAAAATAGCCGGGGTAAAAGCGATCACAGCTGCAATGATCTGCGACCTTGTTTTACGAAAGTCTGTTTCATTTAAGGAAAGGTATTTTGCAATGGCCAGGGAAGTAAATATTTTACAAACCTCCACCGGTTGCAGATTCATGAAGCCCAATGGTATCCAGCTCTTGGAACCTCCAACTTCTTTTCCTACGACGAACGTAGCCAAAATTAAAAGTATCCCGAATGCATAACCCAGGTTGGCCGTTGCAGTAAAAAATTTACTCTCAGTAAGTAAAATAAAACAGGCGACCAGTGCACTTGCTATGGCAAAGTAAAATTGCTTGCTGTATTCTTTTTGAAACCCTGTAAGTGTTTCCAGCACATTATCATCCATTTTATACTCAACAGTAAATATGGCAATAAGCCCAATGACTACCAGGGCAATGTACATCCATATCATTATCCAGTCTGCGCCTTTTGCAATTGCCGGTTGTTTTTGGTACATATTTCTCTTTATTTCTACTGCGGTACAGGCAGGCTATCTTTAATGTTTTTTTGTTTGTTGGGTAGTATTGCCGGGCTATTCAACAACACAGGATTTTCTCTTGTGGGCACTCCCGGTGTATTTGTTTTTTGCTTTGACTGCTTTTGCAACAGATCATCATCTTCACTATCCTCCAGCCCAAGCGTATCTTTTATGATCTTGAGGTACCCTTTAGAAATCAGGTAAGCGGAATCTTTAGAATGCCTGAGGCTATCCTGGCGGCGGAGTTCCTGGTTGATGCGTGAAGGAATCAGGTTGGTGTTGCTCAACCTTTCTGCCTGCGCCATCCTGTTTTTATCCAAAGAGTCAGTCAGGTATTTTTCTATCATTAAACCCACCATAGGAGCTGCAAAAGTTCCACCAAATCTTCCGCTGTTTTCTACCACACACATGATGGCAATTTTTGGATTTTCCCTCGGTGCAAACGCACAGAAAAAAGTATGGTTCGGTTGCTTCACGCCACTTTTATAATTTTCCACCGTACCGGTCTTTCCACAAACTTTTATATCTTTTACCCTTGCTCCGGCACCGGTTCCTGCATCTACCACACCCTGCATACCATCATGCACAGCTTCAAAAACACTATCCTCTATACTAAGAGTATTATGCTTTATCCTAAACTTATCCAGCAGACCATAAGTATCTCCACCTTCAATACTGTCTATCACATGAGGTGTATAATACCAGCCTTTGTTGGCTATAAAAGCCATTTCATTAGCCACCTGAAGCGGGGTTACATCTACCTCACCCTGGCCAATACTTACAGAGCGAAACGTACAATAGTTCCATTTGCCCTTCCCATACCTGTCATTATATAATTTAGGCGTTGGTATTCTTCCGCTTTGCTCTGTTGGCACATCCACACCTAACTTATGTCCGAGGCCAAACCCATACATATACCTGTCCCAGGCAGCAAGACTGCTGTCAACATTTGGGTAGATAGGATTATTGATCACCTTTTGCATTACGGTAGCAAAATAAGTATTGTCAGATAACCTGATCGCATTGCGCAAATCGAAAGTTCCATAATCAAGGCAACGCATTGGACGGCCGCTTCCACACCCATAAAATGCACCCGAACAAGTAACGGAAAATTTTGTATTGATTACCCCTTCGTGCAGGCCTACAAGTGCTTGCAGCGTTTTGAAGGTAGAACCCGGAGAATAAATCGCATTTACAGTACGGTTCAGTAATGGCAGAGCGGGATTTACATAAAGTGCAGAAAAATTCTTTCTTCTTTCTGCACCAGTAAGTAAAGCAGGGTTGTAAGTGGGCGCACTTATCATAGCAAGAATACCACCTGTTGTTGGATCAATTGCCACGATTGACCCTAGCTTGTTTTGCATTAATTTTTCACCAAAAGTCTGCAGGTCTATATCAATTGCTGAGTACATATTGCTACCTGCAATAGAAGCTGTATCGTATTGTCCTTTTTCCCAGCGTTCGGTAAGCCGGTTCTTATTGTCTTTTTTCCACCATTCTATTCCTCTTGTACCCATCAGCACCTTCTCGTAGCTACGCTCCAGTCCTGTCATACCTGCATAGTCACCACCTACATATCCTTCTCCTTCATGCTTGCGGAGATAATTACTATCTACCTCAGATAAATAACCCAACACATTGCCGGCAGCATCATAGGGATAATCTCTAACTGATCTTTCCTGTAAATAATATCCGGGTGCAAAAAGGTAAAGGTTTTCATTGATCTTGGCCATTTTCTCATTGTTGAGCAATGGCTCAAATACTGATACCCGGTAACTGGTGTTTTTTATAATTGCTGTAATGATCCTTTTGTGAAACTCAGTGCTATCTATACCCAGGATGTTCATCAGGGCTGTAGTATCCGTTCCCTTTAATTTCCCCGGTATCACCATCAGGTCGTAGATAACAGTGTTGCGGAGAATGGCTTTATTGTTCCGGTCAAAAATAATTCCTCTTTCGGGATAGACCACCTTGCGGAAAATTCCCTGGTTGTCTGCCATCAGTTTGTACTTTTCAGAAAATAACTGAAGGGCAAGCAGGCGCAGTATGATTATTAAGAACATGGCCACGAATATGAGCCTGACTACGTTTTTCCGGGATTGATTAAAGACTGACACTGCTAAGAAACGCTAAAGATGGAAGAAATAATGACTATTGGTAATTTACAAATTTTTACACGGTGTTGGTTAAAAACTTTTGCTTGCGCACCACAATTAATTCTGTGATGAGAATAAGGCCAAGACTGATGAGTGTACTCAGCAAAGTTTTAAAAATAAAATACCAGAAGCCTCCAAACTGCCAGGCCTCTAATAAAAATAACCAGGCATGATGAAATAAGGTAAGAATAGCCGCAAACATCATATAAGGCAGCAACCCACCCATACTTCTTGCAGAAGGGGATTCAAAATTTGCCTCGGCTCCTTTTTGTGGGATAAAAACATTTACCAGGAAAGGCCTCAGGTAGGCTACCAACACACATGCTGCTGTATGAAAACCTGGCTGGTGGTGAAAACTATCGAGCGTAAAACCAAGTAAAAACCCAATGAGCATCAGCAAGGTCCTGTTGATGCGGAAAGGGAGCCAAAGCAGGAAAAGAAAATAAAGATTTGGTGTCACTAGTTTATGCAACAGGATCTTATCCAGTACAAAAGCCTGTATCAGGATAAAAAGTGTAAACCGCAATATGGACTTTACTAATAAACTCAATTTTTAATCACTTTTTACTTTATTTTTTTCTAATAATTTATCTATTGTTGCTTTCTGCGGATTAAATATAGCATAGGCATACTGCAGGTTGTAAAAATTACAGGCGGACCTCACAGAAACCTTCAAGCTATTGCTTGATGGGTCTTTTTGCACTGATTCTATTCTTCCCAGTAGCAAACCTTTGGGGAAAGTGGTACTGAATCCACTGGTGATCACACTGTCACCTTTGGTAAGCTTTACATCTTTTGGAATACCGGCAAGAGAAAAAATATTGGGTTGATTTCCCTCCCAGGTCATAGTGCCGGTTTCTCCTGTCTTCAGCAATTTTGCACTCAGCCGGCTATCCTTGTGTAGCAAACTCATCACCACTGCATAGTTTCCACTCACTTCCCTGATGCTACCCACCACGTTATTGTTTGGATCTACGACAGCCATGGGTGTATTAAATTCTGAAACATTATTTCCATACAATACAACGTAATTATTTTGCGCTGCTGTAGAGTTAGCTACCACCTTGGCACCGAGGTATTGAAAACCCCTTGGGGTTGATGTAGAATCTCCTTTTACAGGATAAAGCGTTTTATTAATGATAGAGTCCGGATCGTTGCTACCTGCCTGCAATTGATTGTACAAATACTCATTAGCTTTTAGCAAAGAATCATTGGAAGATTTCAGCTGAAAATAAGATTGAATATTGTTGTATTTTTTATTGACGCCACCGGTCACAATATTAGCAGAGTGCCCAAACATGGCATGGTGAAACTTGCTGTAGCTCACAATCAGGTAAATACTGAGTGCCTGGAAAAGCAGGAACACTAGCAAATTAAAATAGCGGCGAATGAAGAGAAATATATTGCGCACTGTGCAAGAAAGATTTTTTATTCCGGTAAGGCCTGCACCCTGTCAGCTGAGAAAAAATTTCATGCGGAGCCAGGTTAAACATGCAGGTGTCAGCAGTATCTGTTTTTTAAAAAAACTACCTCATTACAAAAGGGTAGCGATCATAATTTTTGAGCGCTATTCCTGTACCACGTACCACACTTTTCAGCGGATCGTCTGCTACATGTACCGGTAGTTTTATTTTGTTAGCTATTCTTTTATCTAGTCCACGCAGTAAGGCACCACCACCTGTGAGGTAAAGGCCACGGCGGTAAATATCTGATGCTAGTTCCGGAGGTGTAGTTTCCAATGCTTTAAGAATAGCTTCTTCTATTTTAAAAATACTTTTATCCAGTGCTTCTGCTACTTCCTGGTAGCTTACCATTACCTGCTTTGGAATACCAGTTACAAGGTCACGCCCATTTACGGGTATATCATCTGGTGGAGTTTCCAGGTCCTTCATAGCTGCACCTACCTGTATCTTGATCTGTTCTGCTGTGCGCTCACCTATCAGTAAGCTATGGTAACGGCGCAGCGCTTCCATGATATCGGCAGTAAATTCATCACCGGCGATACGGATACTCTGATCGCAAACAATACCAGCCAGCGCAATTACAGTAATTCCTGTAGTTCCACCACCAATATCGATGATCATATTTCCCACCGGCTCTTCTACGTCTATACCGATACCAAGTGCAGCTGCCATTGGTTCATGAATCAAATAAACTTCTTTTGCTCCCGCCTGCTCAGCACTATCTCTAACGGCACGTTTTTCTACTTCGGTGATGCTGCTTGGTATGCAGATCATCATACGCCAGCTTGGTGCAAACCAGGGTTTTTTTGGGTAAACAAGTTTGATCAGTTCCCTGATCATTAGTTCGGCAGCATTAAAATCTGCAATTACACCATCCCTGAGGGGACGAACTGTTTTTATGCTTTCGTGGGTTTTTTCATGCATCAGCAATGCTTTCTTACCCACCGCCAGTAAATGTTTTGGATTATTTCTGTCTAACGCCACTATCGAAGGTTCGTTTACCACAACATCATCATTGTGCATGATCAGGGTGTTGGCAGTACCCAAATCTATAGCGATCTCCTGTATAAAAAAATTGAAAAGAGCCATTATTATGAAAAAGAATTATATGCTTTAAGGAATGTGGCAAAGGTGCTGTAAAATATTGGATTTGCAAGGGTGAGAGGGAAGTTTTTGGGGTAAGTTTATGGTTCATGGGTCATGGATAATGATTCATGGTTCATAGTTCATGGATAATGGTTCATGGTTCATAGAAAAGAAAAACCTGATGATATTGTCTTCAGTCTTACGGACTTCAGTCTAATGATCTTCAGACTAAAAGTCTTCTATCCAAAGGTCTCAAGTCTATCGTCTTTTAAGACTTAGGTATTCAATAAGATTCCCAACCCCTTTTTTGTACCTTCGCCCAAATTTTTATTCTGATTTTTTATGGCAGAAATACAAGAAACATTAGCGGAAGTAGTTATAAAATTTGCCGGAGATAGCGGAGATGGAATGCAATTGACGGGCAGCCAGTTTACCAACAATAGTGCGCTGTTGGGTCTGGACCTCGCAACATTTCCTGACTTCCCGGCTGAGATACGTGCCCCGATAGGAACGCTGCCAGGTGTGAGCGGCTTCCAGTTACGCATTAGTACAGATCCAATTTTCACGCCGGGTGATGAATGTGATGTGCTGGTAGCTATGAATGCAGCAGCATTGAAAGTGAATATGAAAGCGCTGAAAAAAGGCGGGAAGATCATAGCTAATATTGATGGATTTGATGCGAAGAATTTACGCCTGGCAAACTATGCAGATGGTGTAAATCCGCTGGAAGATGGCAGCCTCGAAAATTACGAGGTCATCAAAATGGATGTGACCAAAATGACCCGTGAGGCTCTGAAGGATTTCACGATGGGAACTAAAGAAAAAGATCGGGCAAAAAATATGTTTGTGCTGGGCTTTTTGTACTGGATGTACAACCGGGATATGGACAATACCATCAACTTTCTTACCGAGAAATTTGGCAAAAAACCAGAGATCCTGGAGAGTAACGTAAAGGTGCTGAAGACAGGCTATAATTACGGAGATACCACGGAAACATTTACCCACAGATACCATGTAGATAAAGCAAAAATGGCTCCCGGTGAATACCGCAGTATCATGGGAAACCAGGCGCTTTCTTATGGATTAATTGCGGCAGCACAAAAAGCCGGACTTAAAATATTTTTAGGTACATACCCTATTACTCCGGCCTCAGATATTCTTCATGAACTGAGCCGCCACAAGGCTTTTGGCATACGTACCTTCCAGGCAGAAGATGAAATAGCAGCTATTACAAGTGCTATTGGTGCCAGTTATGGAGGTGCCATTGGTATCACCAGCACGAGTGGTCCTGGTATGGCTTTAAAGGCGGAAGCCATGGGGCTGGCTGTGATGCTGGAAATTCCTTTGATTATTATAAATGTGCAAAGAGGTGGACCGAGTACAGGTCTGCCAACAAAAACCGAACAGAGCGATCTGATGCAGGCTTATTATGGGAGAAATGGTGAATGCCCAATGCCAATAGTAAGTGCAAATTCTCCTAGCGATTGTTTTGACTCAGCTTACGAAGCCATGCGCATTTCTGTGCAACATATGACACCGGTTATTTTACTGAGTGATGGATATATGGCCAATGGCGCAGAGCCCTGGAAGTTTCCAAAAGCTGCTGACCTGAAGGAAATAAAAATAGATTTCAAAACACAGTTATGGGAGGGAGAAGAAAGTTTTCAACCTTATTTACGAGACGAGAATGAAGTGCGTCCCTGGGTTATTCCCGGTACTCCGGGTTTAGAACACAGAATTGGTGGACTGGAAAAACAAAACATAACGGGAAACATTAGTTACGATCCGGAGAACCATCAGCTGATGGTAAAAATCAGGCAGGAAAAAATAGACAAGGTCGCTAAGAATATTCCAAAACAACAACTGGATAGCGGGCCTGAAACTGGAAAATTACTTGTACTTGGATGGGGAAGTACTTATGGATCTATCAAAAGTGCCTGCAGACAATTGCAGGGAGAGGGTATAGAGGTAGCGCATGCGCACATCAAGTACATGAGACCTTTCCCTGAAAACCTGGGAGATATGATTAAGGGTTATGAAAAAGTTCTTGTACCCGAATTAAATAATGGGCAATTGGTAAAAATAATCAGGGATCAGTTCTTCGTAGATGCAAAGGGATATAATAAAATAATGGGCATTCCATTTACACGGACTGAACTGGTGGAAGTGATCAAGGAGATGATGAATGATATGGACTAAATCATCAATATTGTTACATTGAATAATATAAATTTATACACCACCTGTATCATTAGCTGATGAATAAATATAATGATCAGGGTCGTCAGTATTGAACGGAGCCAGCTAATTTTGTAAAATTTTTTAGCTGCAATTGCCAGGTAGAATATAATTGGAATCGCCATCACTATACCAATAGTAAGCTCACTAATATTTGCTTGACTGCCGGTGATGGTTTGATATAGGTCCAACATAAAATATACCAAAAGTGGTAATATCAGGAAGCCCCAGAATAGGTAAAAGGAATTTAATTCAGTGGCAAATACCACCTGGTCATAATACAGCTTTCTTTTATCAAATGTAAATGCCCACGTGATCAATGCTGTAATAGGCAGCAAGATCAGTAAAAGCAGCTTAGAATTTTTCTCTTGTTTTGCCTGGTATTTTTCAGCAAATTGTTCATAGGATATAGACTTTTTCTGCATTATCCTTATCTCTTGCCGCTTTACATAATTTCCATATAATCCATCTTCATAGAACTTGAGTTTCATGTTTAACCCTTCAAACAAAGGAAACAACAAATAAAGAATAACAAGCAATAAGAAAAATGAAATAGGCTTGAAGTATTTTTTTCTAATACCTAAACAATAATCGAAGGAAAGTTTACCGGGAGAGCGAAGAATGGTTTTTAGCGTTAGTAAAAATTTTCCTTCGAAATGAGTGAGAAAATGAAAGCCCTCTTCAAACAAATGGGAGAGTTTTTTATCTTTTTCAGAATAAAGCTTTTCTCCACACTCATTACAATATTTGCCAGTAAAGGTATTGTCGCAGTTTTTACATTCCACCATAAGAACAGAGTTATGTTTAGCTCCGGCTAAAATACTTTATTTCCAATAAAGAAAGATGGGTATTAATACACTGCTTTACTCCTGCCAATAATGAGACTCATCTTTAGATTGATGGTAAAATACCCATCATTTTCTTCAATATTACCACGTTTGCGGCCGGTGCTTGGAGTTGCAACCGGATTAATCTGTTTGTCATTCATGATCTTAGCAAGAGCAGCTTTTTCAGGGCTTAAGTAAAGATCAAAATCTGCAGGATTGATGTACCTGGTACTTAAATCGTCAAGGTAATCAGTATTCAATTTTCTGTATACTGTTTCCAGTCTCAGGTTGAACAACCTGGATATTTCATATTTTACCCCAAAACCATAATTGTAGTTGAACTGCTGTAATTTGTAATTAGGACGGTCTGGCTGAGTAGGAAATCCCTGTCCTTCTGTATGCAGAGGTTGTAGGTTTATATACCTGTTAGTCCCGGGCAGTGTTCCCTGTGGATTAAAAGAGAAATACCCAACCCCTCCCGAAAAGTAGGGCGAATACCTGGGAGCAAGATCATCTCTTTTTGCCCAATTAATAAAAAGAAAAATCGGGTGAAATTCAAACACTCCTTGAACATCATAAATAGTACTTCTAAAATTTAGGTTCCTGTTGTAACGCTCTTTAGCGATGTCTGTAATACCTATCAGTACATCATCATTTCCTGAAACCTTCCCATAGGTACCTTCTATCCTGAAAGCAACTGCGTTCTTATATATAGCACCGCCAAAAACGCCAAAAGAACCATGGGTTTTTCCCATGTTAAGGTCTTTTAGAAATCTTTTTCCTATTCCTTCATGACCACCAAGATCAGTAAGGGAGTTCATGACATTTGCAGAAATCCCTGCTTCAAAAAGCATATCTCTGTCATAATATTCATCATCAAAGAAATAATATTGGGCTGCGGCTTGTTTTGTAAAGCACACACAAAAAACTAACAGGGAAGAAAGTATAAAAAGTTTTTTCATGTGAGTTTCTCTGTTGAGATGTTGCATGATAAAAGCCATATTTTTTTTTCGCAATTCAGGAAAAAATATGGTTTGTTTTCAGTATCACGCAAAGCTCAAAAATTAAAGTAGTAAAGTTTCGAATAAAAATGAATTACAAATAAACCAAATAATATTGATTTTGCCGGCCTTAACCGTCATTATCTTTTGATTAAAACTGCATTTTTACTCTATTTATTGTTTAGTAGCTTAAATTTTATCTGCTTTTTTCCAGTTGCTGAAAGTATTTGCATGCAGACCTTAATCCGCAAATATCGCATTTGGGACTTCTGGCAACACAGACATATCTTCCATGAAGGATGAGCCAATGGTGGGCTTTGTGTACCAGTTCTTTTGGTAAATGAGCGATTAGTTGTTTTTCTGCAGCTTCAACTGTTTTTGCAGCTGTGGTCAATCCTATCCTTGCACTGACCCTGAACACATGGGTATCCACAGCCATATTTGGCTGTTGATCTATGACAGACGTAATAACATTTGCCGTTTTTCTACCTACTCCGGGAAGTTTAACCAGTTCCGCAACAGTCATAGGAACTTTGCCACCAAACTCATTGATAAGCATGGCAGACATACCAAGCAAATGCTTTGTTTTATTATTGGGATAGGAAACCGAACGGATAAAGGGAAATAGTTCTTCAAAACTTGCCTTGCTCATAGTTTCCGCATCCGGGTAAACCACAAACAATGCGGGAGTGGTAGCATTAATCCTTTTATCAGTGCATTGGGCACTGAGGATAACTGCTACCAGTAACTGAAAGGGATTATCGTAAATAAGTTCTGTTTCCGCATCAGGAGCATGCGCAGAAAAATAATCTATAACAAACCTGTATCGCTCTTTTTTAGTCATCCCTTCATAGCTTTTTACAGCAAGCAGGGCGAGCTAATGCTGTTGTTTTATATCCTCTCCCAGTCCCAAAACTTTATTCATTGTTTTATCAGAGGGAGATTCAATATCAAGGTCATCTAAAAGGTTGATTGCTTTTTTCAGCTCTTCAACTTCGGCTCTAACCTCATCATTCATGGCTATCGCCAATTGAATGGCTAAAGTCTTAGTCACGGAGGTCTCTTTATACAGGTAAAGTAAGAGGTCGTTTTTGGAAAAATCTTGCATAATAAAGATTATAGAGAGCGGCTTTAAAAAAAATAGCTCTAATACTCAAACGATTGCGTAGAATGAATATTGTATGTTATCAAAAAATTATTTTTCTTTCAGCTCACTTTTTATGATGAAAAGTTCCTCATTGGCTTTCTTCATGTAATACTTTTCCCTGGCGTACTTTTCTATTGTTTGTGCATTTGTCTTCAATAAACCAAGTTCGTTGCGGGTTTCTGCTATTTGTTGATCCAGGCTCTGCTCACTTTCATGCAGGTTTTGCAGTTTTTGAGATCTTGCATTAATCAATCCCCAATCTTTTGGGTCAAAAAAAGCCATCCACACTACAAAAAATACTAAGGCGAGAAGATACTTATTCCTGAGCACTCTTAATATAGTAGGGAAATGTTTCAAAAAAATATTTAGTAATTTATTAAAAGTAATGAAAATATAAAAACTATTTACCAAACTTCAAAGACTTTCCAGGATAGATACCACTTCCTCCCAGCATTTCTTCTATACGGATCAGCTGGTTGTATTTGGCCGTACGGTCACTACGACTGGCAGATCCGGTTTTTATTTGTCCGCAATTTAGGGCCACAGCAAGATCGGCAATTGTGCTGTCTTCCGTCTCCCCACTGCGGTGGCTCATGATGGTATTAAATCCTGCTGCCTGAGCCATAGAGACTGCATTAATAGTTTCAGTAAGTGTACCTATCTGGTTTACTTTTACCAAAAGCGCATTGGCACTTCCTTCTTCAATTCCACGCTCCAGCCTGGTTACATTTGTTACAAAAAGATCGTCACCCACTATCTGGCACTTACTGCCTATGGTATCGTTAAGCAATTTCCAACCCTTCCAGTCATCTTCTGCCATTCCATCTTCTATAGAAATGATAGGATATTTTTTTACCCATGAAGCCCAGTATTCTACCAGTTGTTCGCTGGTCATTTTTTTACCATCGCTTTTATGGAAAATATATTTTTTCTCTTTTGCATTCCACAGCTCACTATTGGCTGCATCCATAGCTATTCCTATCTGGCTACCGGTTTTAAAACCTGCCAGTTTGATTGCCTCCAATACAGTTTCTATAGCTTCTTCGTTGCTTTGTATGTTTGGTGCAAAGCCACCTTCGTCACCCACATTAGTACTAAACCCTTTTTTCTTCAACACCGTTTTTAGTGCATGAAAAATTTCTACTCCCCAACGTAATCCTTCACTAAAACTGGTAGCACCTACCGGCATTACCATAAATTCCTGGAAATCTATTTTGTTATCAGCATGTGCTCCTCCATTTAAAATATTCATCATCGGTACAGGGAGTATTTTTGCATTGGTACCACCCACATACCTGTACAATGGGAGGTTTGCTTCGAGTGCAGCTGCCTTTGCTACAGCAAGGCTCACAGCCAACATGGCATTAGCACCAAGTTGGCTTTTATTCTCGGTTCCATCCATTGCTATCATTGCAGCATCTATACCTGTTTGGTCTGCTACATCCCAGCCCAACAGTGCATCAGCGAGGCTTGTATTTACATTTTCAACGGCTTTTAAAACACCTTTACCCAGGTATTTTTTCTTATCGTTATCCCTGAGTTCTACTGCTTCATGTATACCAGTACTGGCTCCACTTGGTACCGCCGCACGGCCTAGCCTTTCGTTTTCCGTAAGCAGGTCTACTTCTATGGTTGGATTTCCCCGGCTATCCAAAATCTGGCGGGCATGTAACGAAGCTATATAACTCATGATTGTATTTTTTATTGATGTTGGTTTGTTTAAAAATATGGAACGTTGTAATGAAACAATATATGCTGGCGAATTTAAGAAAATATTATTTGTACTGTTCCATTATCAATTTGTGAACATGTAAAAAAAGTCATCGGTTTTTATACCCCCTATTTTTTGTTTCGTATTTGATGCTATTTATTAAATCCTGATGTTCAAAGTTTAGTTTTTTTCAGGAACCTTCTAAGCAGAAAAATTCCGGAAAAACTCAGGCCAAGTATCAAACCCAGCCAAATTCCTTTTACACCCAAATTGGTTTTAAAAGCCAGGTAACTGCTCACCGGTATCCCAATCACCCAATAAGAAATAAATACATAGAGCGTAGGAATTTTTACATCTTTTATACCCCTGAGCAGCCCGCTGCTTATAGCTTGTATAGCATCTGGAATCTGAAATATGGCAGCAAATATTAATAAACTTGAAGCCAGGGTTATTACTTCAGGGTTTTTATTAAATAATGTAGGTAGATAGTTTTTGGCAGCATAAAAGAAAATACCACAAATGCAACCATAAAATAATGAGATATATAAAGTACTACGCCCGATGGCATAAATTTTATCCCAGGCCGACCGGCCAAAAGCATTACTTACCCTGATGCTTCCAGCCTGTGCCAGGCCCATACTTACCATAAATGTAAATGAAGCAATGATCAAAGCAATCTGGTGTGCAGCCTGTGCTACAGGGCTTAC
>JBBQYS010000085.1:0-14319 GCA_038208485.1 Chitinophagales bacterium | reverse complement strand
TACCTGCGGAGGTAAAAAAAGTGAAGGAAAGTTATACGGGGAAATGGATGTGAAGAAGGTTTAGAAGTTTAGATGTTTAGAGTTTAGACAGTTTAGGAAGGTTTAGAGTGATTTTTACAGATTGAAATTTTTTCTAAATTGGATTGATTCTTTGCCTGCTTATATGTTTGCTTTTATTTGTTGTTTCTGGCATTTCTTCTTTTCTGAAAAAAACTTCATAATTTGAGGAGGATTATTTTAGATCAGCTTACCTAACCTTCTTGTATGAAAATGTCGATCCGTAAGTATTTTATTTATTTAACAGTTTCCTTTTCTTATTCCCCTCTCATAACAACATAATTTCTATTTAGAAATTTACTTAAGATTTTAAAAGATGCATAGAATAATTTATATAATTACTCTGGTTTTGTTAGCTGGTACAAATGTGTCCGGTCAAAGCAAAAAAAATGCATCTCTAGTATTAGAATTACCGGCCGGTTTTACTTATGATTCTATTTGGTTGGATATAAAAGATCAAACTGTATTCAAATCCTATTTACTCCCAAATCAAAAAAAGAAAAAAGTAAAGTTTAAAAATGTATTGCCTGCGGTAGAATATGCACGAACTTCAGTTCGCATTTATTTCAAAGGGAACAACTATAATTTCAAAGACACTTTAGATTTTCTTGCCGGTAATAAAGATGCTTCAATTAAAATACTAGATACAATTACGGCAAAAGAATCTTCAGCATTTAAGCTTTCTAATATTTATAATTTTGAAATCCTGTTTAAAAAGTTCCAGGATGTAACGCAACCAGCCCAAATTAATGCTAACCAATACACTGAAAGCATAATGGGTTTTATAAAAGATAATCTTGATGATCCTTTTTCACTAGATCTTTTTGCAGAATTTGTACTAAGAAATACACTGTTTGATTATTCAATTTCTAAAGACTTTTTTGATGTCTACATTGATAAGTTAATCCATGTCCCTCAATTTAGAAAGTACATTGAAACCCTTCTTGAAGCGAAAACTTATTATTCAATGGAAAATATAAAAGCACCTTTGTTTTTTACTACTACACTGGACAATAAAAATTTGAGTAGTGAGGGCCTTAAAGGTCAATATGTTTTAATCAACTTCTGGGCTACATTCTGTGTTCCTTGTCGTGAAGAATTTCCAGCTTTAAAAAAGATTATTGAAGCCTATAACGGGAATGGACTTACAACGATATCGGTGTCACTCGATAATGATATTGAAGCTGTAAAGCAGTTTGTGGCACAAAACAATATGAATTGGAACCAGGTGGTAAGTGATACAAAAATTATATCTGTTTTTGGCATTAATCCAATTCCCCAGATTTATTTAATTGATCCCGATGGGATAATTGTGTACAATAAATTCTTAAAAGAAAATCATGATACAGACTTGTCAATTCTAAGCTTTTATCTTTCTGAACATTTAAAAAAATTAAATCAATAATGACTATTTCTTTTGTTCTGGAAAATAAATAAAACCAAATATATGCAGGTGGAATAATCAAATTAAACAGGTTCTAAAACGGTGCATTTTTAGAAAAATCTTTACAACAAAAAGTGCAATAATTTCAAACCCTCAGAAATCAGAAATCTTAAAATTTAATTGAACTCCCCCATTTAACCATTTTCCACAATCTTCAACAATCTTTAAACCCTCCCCATCACTCCACCCCCATATATTTATGCAACTGCATACTAATCTCCCATTTGGGATTTGCTTTTACATAATCAATAATGAGCGGTAGCATAATGTCTGCCTTGCTCCATTCCGGTTGCAGGTAAAGTTTGCAGGCAGGGTTTACAAGAGCTGCATGTTTTTCTGCCCATTTAAAATCATCGTTGTTGTAGATGATAATTTTTAATTCATTTGCAGCAGCATGTGCTTCGGGTAATGGTGCTTTAAATTTTTTCGGGCTGAGACAAACCCAATCCCAATGGCCGCTCATAGAAGAAGAACCCGAGGTTTCTATATTTGTTCGAAGTCTTGCCGCTTGCAGGCGCTCTGTAAATTCGTCCAGCTGATGAAGTAAAGGTTCGCCACCGGTAATAACCACCAGGTTTGCTGCAGTTTCTTGTATGGATGAAATAATATCTTCTATGCTTTTTTGGGGATGGGCTTCTGCATCCCAACTCTCTTTTACATCGCACCAGCTGCAGCCCACATCACAGCCACCGAGCCTGACAAAATAAGCAGCTCTGCCCTGGTAAAAACCTTCTCCCTGTATGGTGTAAAATTGCTCCATGACCGGGAGGGTGGTGGTGGTTGTTGTTGTTTTCAAATTAAATAATGGTTAATGGCTCATGGTTCATTGTTCATGGTTTATAGTTCATGGGAAAACGCAGGAGCCAACATGATTTCAGTCTATTTTATTTATTATTCGTGTTACTTCGATCACTTGTTTGGCTTTTGCAGAAGCTCTACCTGACAGCTTAATTAATGCATTTCCTCTCATGATTTTTCAATTTTAGTTTTGTACTCTAAACTTAAAAAGTCTTTTCTTTGACCGGTTTCGACATGCTCAACCTGACAGCTTAATTAATGCATTTCCTCTAATAAACTTTTCACTTTTAGTTTTTCACTTTAAACTTAAATAGTCTACAGTCTGGACTCGCAGGCTTTATACGTATTCATCAGTAACGCAGCAATGGTCATTACACCTACGCCGCCGGGAACTGGAGTTATGTAGCTACACTTGGGCGCCACATTGTCAAAATCCACATCTCCTTTTAGTGCATAGCCTATTTTCTTGCTGTCATCTTTTACCCTGGTAATGCCTACGTCTATGACAATGGCGCCATCTTTTACCATGTCTGCAGTAAGAAATTCAGCTTTGCCGAGTGCGGCAACAATTATGTCTGCCTGCAGGCAAAGTTCTTTCAAATTTTTTGTGCGGCTATGGCATATGGTAACTGTGCAATTTCCCGGTTCTTCATTCCTGCTCAGTAAAACACTCATTGGTCTGCCCACGATATTGCTTCTACCGATGACCACGGCATGTTTGCCCGAAGTTGGAATATTATAATGTTCCAGCATCAGCATTATGCCATAAGGCGTAGCAGAAATAAATGAATCTAACCCCTGCACCATCTTGCCCACATTTACCGGGTGAAAACCATCTACATCTTTTCGTGGATTAATGATATTTATAATCGCTGCTTCATCTATATGTTTTGGAAGCGGTAGTTGTACCAGGATGCCATCTACGTCTTCATCTTCATTCAACTTCTTTACTGCATTAATAATTTCTTTTTCTGTTACCTCTGCATCAAAACGTACCAGGGTGCTTTTAAAGCCCAGTTCTCCACAACTTTTTATTTTATTGGCCACATAAGTTTCGCTGGCCCCATCATGGCCGGCAAGAATTGCTGCCAGGTGCGGTAGTTTTTTACCTTGTTTTGTCCTTTCTTCCACTTTCATTTTCAGGTCAGCTTTTATACTATCTGACACTGTCTTGCCCGCTAAAATTTGCATGCCGCAAAAGTAAACTAATATTAAGAAATAGTTTTCCAAGTCATTTATTTCCGCAGGGATACATTTTTTTACTACCTTGATGCCTTGTTTTATATTCATAATGCGCTGTTGCTTTGAGAAAACTTTTATCCTTCTTTATTACCTTATTGGTACTGTTTATTTTTCCGGAAATTTCATCGGGTCAATCGCTGAGGTATAATGTTAGTATGCCTTATGTAAGCCTTGGTGCATATTCTACCAAACAAACAGATCCTTTTGCCTTCACCAACAACCAGGGAGCACTCGCTGCCATCAAACAATCCGGTGCCGGTGTTATTGGGGAAAGAAGGTTTTTACTGGAAGAAAACAGTGTTTATGGTTTTGCTGCAGCCTTTAAAACGAAGAAGGGAAATTTTGGTATACAAGGGAATTACGGCGGGTTTAAAAACTTCAATGAAAACAAGGTAGGGTTAGCTTATGCAAGATCTTTGGGCACTAAAGTAGACCTGGGCGTTCAATTCAATTATTACAGTTACAGGATTCCATCCTACACAAATGCCTCCGCAGTAAATTTTGAAATTGGGGCCATAGTGCATTTGACTGATAAACTCAATGCCGGTATTCATGCCTATAATCCCGTTGGCGGCAGCTTTGGGAAAGTAAATGATGAAAAACTTGCGTCTGCTTACAAGCTTGGCTTTGGATACGATGCCTCGGAGCAATTTTATTTCAGCACAGAAATTATTAAGGAGGAAGACAAGGATATCAATGTAGTAGGTGGTGTGCAATACAATTTTGCCAAACAATTTTTTGCAAGGGCAGGCTTTGTCAGCGAGACAGGTAGTGGTTTTGCCGGTTTTGGAGTCGGCTTCGGAAACTTAAGGCTTGATGTATCCGGAAGCTATCATCCTCAGCTTGGATTTTCTCCGGGGCTATTACTTATCGTAAATTTTAAGGGGTCTGAGAAATGAGGAAATTTTTATTCATACCTCTACTATTGCTTTGTATGCATGGCCAGGCGCAGGTTACGGAAACTCCGCCATCTACCGACCTGGAGCAACAGCTGGAAAATATTACGGAGAATAATGCTGATATAGAAACTGAAGATGACTCTTATTTGCAGGAACTGGCACAATACAGAAAGCATCCTTTAAACCTGAATTTTGCAGATGCAGATCAGCTTACTGCCCTGCGATACCTTAACTCTTTACAGATAGAAAATATACTCAGCTACAGAAATTATTTCGGCAACTTTATTAATATTCATGAATTGCAGGCTATTCCTTCTATGGATGTTTCTACTATAAATAAGATACTCCCTTATATCACAGTTGCTTCCAGTGTGAGGGCATTTGAGTCTTTGAGGGAGCGTTTGTCCGGTGGAGATCATTCTCTTTTGCTGCGGGCTTCTCAAACAATAGAAAAACAACGGGGTTTTTTATTGGATTCTTCTGTGGCCAAAAACTTTTATCCCGGTTCTCCTCAGCGACTATTCATCCGCTATAAATATAATTACAAGAACCTGTTGCAATACGGGTTTGCAGGCGAAAAAGATCCGGGTGAGCAATTCTTTAAAGGTTATCAAAAAAACGGGTTTGATTTTTATTCAGCCCATTTTTTTGCAAAAAACATAGGTATTGTAAAAGCAATTGCACTTGGTGATTATACCGTAAATATGGGCCAGGGGCTGACGCAATGGATGAGCCTGGCATTTAAAAAAAGCATTGCTATCACAAGTATTAAAAGACAAGCAGCAGTGCTTCGTCCTTATAGTTCTCCCGGAGAAATATTTTTTCATCGTGGTGCAGGAATTACTATTGGAAGAAAAAACTGGGAAGCCACTATTTTTGGGTCTTACAGAAAAACTGACGCTAATTTTGTAGTTGGAGATACTTTACAACTACAGGAGGATTTTGTGAGCAGCCTGCAAACCTCTGGCTTACACAGAACAAGAAGTGAAAATGAAGACAAAGGGGCTCAAACACAGGTTGCTTTTGGTGGGAACCTGGCTTTCGAGATCAAAAATTTTCGCCTGGGTTTTAATGCCATTCATTTCGATTTTAAACTTCCTCTATCCAAAAATCCATTGCCCTACAACCTTTATGCACTTAGTGGAAAATCATTTGGCAACTATAGCACGGATTACAGTTACACATTCAGAAATCTTCACTTTTTCGGAGAGGCAGCCATTAGCAGTAAAAAATATCCGGCCTTTATTAACGGGCTACTCATCAGTGTTTCCCGGGATGTAGATATGAGCTTCTTATATAGGAACATTTCAAAAGGTTACCAGTCCTTATATACTTCAGCTTTTACGGAGAGCAGTTTGCCTACCAATGAAAAAGGATTGTTTAGCGGAATAGGTATTAAGTTTTCCGATCAGTGGAGATTTGACGCCTATGCTGATGTGTATAAATTTCCCTGGTTAAAGTTTCGGATAAACGCACCGACGTCAGGGAAAGACTACCAGCTGCAGTTTACTTACAAGCCAAATAGAACGCTTGAAATATACAGCAGGTACAAAACAGAAACAAAAGCCATTAACTACAATCCAGATGGATTTATATTGAATCCTGTTATTCCTCAACCAAGAAACAGCTGGCGAACGCAGTTTTCTTACAAGGTCAGTTCAGAAATTACACTGAGAAGCCGGGCAGAACTTGTGTGGTACGACAATAAAGGGAGGGCAAGCGAAGAAGGAATGCTCATTTATGCTGATATTTTGTATAAAAAGATATTTAGCCCCATATCAGGCAATATTCGTTTACAGTATTTTGAAACAGATGGCTACAACAGCCGCTTGTATGCTTACGAGAATGATGTACTATATAGTTATTCTATACCGGTATTTTCCGGAAAAGGGTACAGGTACTACCTTAACCTAAACTATGACATAGGAAGAAATCTTACATTTTGGGTAAAACTGGCACAAACTTACTATCCAGACAATAAAACTGTGGGTAGCGGACTTGACATAATCCAGGGAAACCGCAAAACTGATGTGAAGTTACAGGCCATGTATAGGTTTTAAACCTGGTTTTTTCTTATGAGGTCATTAATAGGTCTGGTATTTTAGAATATTACTTATTATATCTTGCTGATATTCAATTTAGAGAGCTCTATTTCCAAAAAAATCTAATTTTTTTTGCTGATTATGCAGCGAATTTAGAAATAGAGTCCTCTATACTATATAGAACAACAGGAAAAAAAATTAACATAAAATTTATTCTCCAAATTTTTATCCTTAGTTTTACCATTCTTAATTAATCAATTTATCACAACATGAGAAAATCTTTATCATTATTGATCGTGATGATGAGTATCGGAATTCTAGCTTTTGCCCAGGGCAAAGTTATTACTGGTACAGTCACAAACGAGTTAGGTAAACCAGTTCCGTTTGCAACGGTAACTGAAGTTGGAACCAAAAACGCAGTATCTGCTGATGCTCAGGGAAAATATTCCATAACTACCCAGGGTAGAGGAAATACTGTTCTGATCACTTCATCAGGTTTTGAATCCAAAGTAGTAGACGCACAAGGTGGAACTGCTTCAGTTTCTCTTGTAGGTACAGGCGCCTTAGAGGAAGTTGTTGTAACTGCCCTTGGTGTTCAGCGTCAGAAAAAAGAGATAGGATACGCTACTGCAAAAGTATCAAATGAAGAATTAACCCAGGCTGCTCCTGTTAACGTTGCTAACGGACTTCAGGGTAAAGTTTCTGGTTTAAATATTACCACACTGAATAGTGGGGTTTTTGAAGATGTTAAGATCAACCTCCGTGGTATCCGTTCACTTACTGGTAACAACAATCCTTTGTTATTACTAGATGGTGTTCAAACTCCGCTTAGCTATCTTTCTTCTTTAAATCCACAGGATATAAAGGATGTAAACATTTTGAAAGGTGCAGCTAGTGCGGCTATTTATGGTCCTGATGCAAGAAATGGTGTAATTGTGGTTACTACCAAGCAGGGAAGTGCAACAGGAAAGCCAACTGTTACTGTTAGTCAAACTCAACAATATTCAAGCGTTTCATTTTTTCCTGATTTGCAAACCACTTTCGGAAGCGGATTTGCTGGTGGTGGTCATGTACCTTATGAAAACTGGTCTTGGGGACCTGCGTTTGATGGTACAATCAAACCATTAGGCGCCCCATTAAATGATGGTAGTCAAAACACGACGGTATATTCTCCAAATAGCTCGAGAAAAAACTTTTTCACCACAGGTGTTACAAGTCAAACTGACGTTTCATATGGTGCTAAAGATTTCTTCTTGAGTATCCAGGATGCAAGGATTAAAGGAATTGTACCTGATGACGAGAACAGGCGTACAGGTGTAAGGCTAAATGCAAGCAGAGAATACAATAAATTTAAAGTAAGCTTTGGTGTAAACTATATCCAAAACAACTATAATGTATTTGATGATGGTGGAATGGCGGTAGGTAATACCCAGGATGGTTCCCTGGCATATGGTTTAATGAACCTTATCTTTAATACGAATGCTGCTGTGAAGCTTCAGGACTTTAAAAATATTAATGACCCTTTCAGTAATTTCTCTAACTACTGGAACAGGTACGGTATCAATCCATATTTTGCTCTGGATACCTGGAGAAAAAGAGGTGTTATCGATAATTTGATCACCAACCTTGATCTCAACTATAAAATCAATTCTGATTTTGGAGTTACATGGAGATTAGCAGCCAATAACAGGAATACGAACTACGATCGTGTGAACAAAGGCGTAATTGCAATTCCTAATGCACCAAACCAGCATTTAACCATACCTGGTACTTTTTCTGAAACTTCTATCAGAACAAGCAGGTTGTCTTCTGAGTTTTTTCTAACTTATAGCAAACAACTTGGTGATTTCAAAGTTGGTGCTATTGCAGGAAATTATCTCCGTGAAAACCTGGGTCGGTCTTCTGTTGTAGGTAATAATAACCTGGTTGTACCAGGATTATTTAATGTTTCAAACAGATCTGGTGAATTAGTTGGTGGTAGTTCTACGAGTAAGTCTCGTACCGTTGCAGCTTATGGACAAATAAGTTTGAGTTATAAAGGTTGGTTAAATGCAGAACTTACTGGTAGAAATGACTGGGTTTCTGTATTGGATCCTTCCAACAACAGCTTCTTTTATCCTGCTATAAGTGGTTCATTCGTAGTTACTGACGCCTTCCCTTCTCTTAAGAATGGCAATTTCTTAAGCTTTATGAAAATCGGAGCTGCTGTTGGTAAGACAGGTAATGCTGATATAAATCCTTATTTACTTGCACCGGTATTTGGTCAAAGTAATGGTTTCCCTTTTGGTAGTCTGCCAGGTTATACTGCAGGTAATACTTCTTATGATCCTTTATTGAAACCTGAGTTTACAGATAATAAAGAGGTTAGTCTTCAAATGAGCTTTCTCAAAAACAGGATTGACGTACAAGCTACAGCGTACAGACAAAAAAATACCAACCAGATTATTGGAGTTAATACTTCAATTACTACAGGTTACACCAATGCTCTGTTAAACGCAGCAAGCTTTATTAACGAAGGTTTGGAATTCGATCTGAGACTTACCCCATTGGTTCAACTTGGTGGCGTTAGTGTAAATTTCCGTGGAAATGCTTCCCTGAACAATAGTGAAGTAACTTCAATTTTCCCAGGTCTTGATAATTTGGCTGTTGGTGGTTTTGTCGCAGCTGGTAATTACGCTGTAGTTGGTCAACCTGCATTCGTATGGCAGGCTATAGATTACAAAAGAGATTCTGCAACTGGTATAATCCTTATTGATCAAACAACAGGTGCTCCATCTCCTAATACAACTAATACTACTTTTGGACGTACCTCCCCAAAATGGATTGTAGGTCTTACACCAGAAGTAAAATTCAAAAATTTAACGCTATCTGTAGTTGGTGAATACAAAACCGGACACACTGCCTATTCACAACTAGGTGCTGATATGGCCTGGACTGGAGTTAGTGCTGCTACAGCTCAGAACAACAGGGAGCGTTTTGTTTTACCAAATTCGGGATACTACGATGCTGCCGGAAAAATTGTTCGCAATACTGATATAGTTGTTGCTGACGTAGAATCATTCTTTACTTCTGGTGCTTACAGGAACACTAATTCAAATTTCTTATTTAGCGCAGCTTCATGGAGAATTCGTGAAGTGGCTCTGTCATATGAATTCCCTGCCCGTTTATTCAATCGGAGTGGCGTATTTAAAGGCGCAAGCTTTACGGTGAATGCAAGGAACCTGGCACTGTTTTTACCTGCATCTAATCAATTCGTTGATCCTGATTTTAACACAAGTGCAGGTACTACTGGTACTAGTAATACAAATGGAATTGATGGAACTAATCAAAATGGATTTAGTAACTCACAGGTTAATCCTCCAACAAGAACTATAGGATTTAACTTTACAGCAAGGTTCTAATCAATTTCAATATCGTAAATTTACAAACTTAGAAAAATGAAAAAATATATATTAATCATAGCTGCAATGACACTGGTGCTAGCCAGTTGTAAAAAAAGCTATTTGGACATCAATCAGAATCCTAACGATCCTACTGATGCATCTATCACAGCAGATCTGATTTTGCCTAATGTACAGACCCCAATGGCTGCATTAGTCGGGGCAACGGGAAGTAGCTATCGTGCTCTGAATCATTGGATGGGCCAATGGGTTAGAGGTGGTGATTTTGGTGCAAATGGAGAGGAAGAGACTTATAGAATCCAAACGACATTTGGCCAGGGTTTATGGAACACCATATATAACATGATGCAGGATAATGCCATCATGGAGAGAAAAGCTACAGCAGCTGGACAGAATTTCTACATAGGCGCTGCTAAGGTGATGAAAGTGGAAGGTTTCCGTCAGTTAGTGGATATGTTTAACAATGTTCCTTATACACAGGCCTTTAGCCTTGAGCAATTTATTCAACCGGGATATGATAAGGGAGAAGATATTTACAAAGATTTATTTAATCAATTAGACCTGGCGCTTGTTGCATTTAATGCAGATGTTAGCGGTCAAAGCCCTCGTACTGAAGTTGCGGATGTCATGTTCTTCGGTAATGTTGTAAAATGGAAACAATACGTTAATACATTGAGATTGAAGTTGATCCTACGATTGTCTGAGACTAGTGGTATTATCAACGTTGCTGATCAAATGGCTAAAATAACCAATGATGGATATGTTCCGTTCGGTCAGCCAGTTCAGGTTCAGCCAGGTTATTTGCTTACTGCAGGAAAATTAAATCCTTTTTGGGCCAGGTATAAAGCAGATGAAAACAATATTGAAAGTGATAGGTTCAATCGTGCCAACCCTTATACCCTGGATACGTTGAGAAACAATAATGACCCACGGTTTATGTTTTATTTCTCTAAAGCTGTAACACCCTTAAATGGAATTGAATATAGATCAGGTGGGGCTTATGGTGCGCCTGTAGCTACTATTTCTTCTAATCAACAGTCTAATGTTGCTGGGCCGGGTTTAGCGAAATCTCCTACTCAACCACAGTGGATACTTACTTCTGTAGAAAGTTTATTCCTTCAGGCAGAAGCCAGGGCAAGAGGTTATATTACGTCTGGTCCAAGTGCTCAGGCTTTATTTGCTGATGGGGTTCGTGCATCTTTTGCTTTTTTAAATGTACCAAATCCAACTGCCGAGGCAAATACGTTACTTAATAGTGGGCAAAGGTTGTATACCTATCCAACTACTGGTAGTTTAACTGGGCAGATTAATATTATTATAGCTCAAAAGTATTTTAGCCTTGTTGGTATGGCTCCATTAGAGATATATTCAGATTACAGGAGAACGGGTTTTCCTAATGTGCCTTTATCAGTTACACCAGGTCGTGCTGCTAATATACCTGTTAGGTTCCCTTACCCACAATCTGAGTATAGTTTCAATGCTGCAAATGCTTCTGCTCAAGGAAATATTGATGCGCTTACAACTAATGTATTTTGGGATAAATAATATTTAATAATAAATAAATAAATAAAATGAAAAATATTTTAAAACTTTCTTTCCTGGCCGCAATTGTTATCGGCCTGGCTTCTTGCCTCAAGGATAAAGGCTATGATTCCGGTGCCACTGGCTTAAACGTAGGTAGTCAGACCCAGAAGTTAATTGGATTAGCTCTTGAGTCGGGTGTTGCTAATAGCGCCAGTGTTGCCCTTGATTTTGAAGACAAGGTAGTTACGCCTGTTTTTGTAACTGTTCGCTTGCTGTCTGCAAATCCAGCTACGGAAGATATTAAGGTAACATTAGATACAACAAATATGAATGCCCTTTTTCCGGCAGGTATCGTTAGATTGCCAAATTCTTTCTTTACAATTCCAGATGGTCTGACTGTTACCATCCCAAAAGGTGCTCGTGAAGCTACTTTGAAGATTACAACAAACGCCATTCAACTTGATCCTTCTACCACATATGGTTTAGGGTTTAGAATTAAAAGCGTAGAACCTGCTGGGTATACTATCGCTAGTAATTTCAGTACTTTTTTTACTACTGTGGGAGCTAAGAATAAGTATGATGGGGTTTACCAAATGACAGGATATCATAACCGTCCCGGATTTATCTTCCCTTACAACCAGGAAATGGAAATGATTACTACAGGTGGTGCTACAGTTCGTTTTTACTGGCCTTTAGCTGGTAGTTTCGGTCATCCAATTCAAACTCCTACTGGTGTTAGTTGGTATGGTCCTACCATAGGACCTGAAGTTACTTTCAATCCGGTTACTAATGACGTAATTTCTGTAATAAATGCTGGTGGTGCTACACCAATTACTCTTTTTACAGGACCGAATTCTTTCCCAAGTCGGTATGAGCCAGCTACAAAAACAATATACGTTTGCTGGAATTATAATAATAATCCAGACCGTGCATTTTTTGATACTTTAGTTTTTAAAAGACCTAGATAATCTGAAGAATTTTCCTAATTTTATATTTCCCGGTACATTTTGTACCGGGATTTTTTTTACATTCAAAAAAAGTTTTAATGAATCAACCAGATCAACCCAACCAAATCAACATAGAGATAACAGACGAAGTAGCAGAGGGCAGCTATGCTAACCTCGCAATAATAACGCACAGCCATGCAGAATTCGTGATAGATTTTGTAAATGTTATGCCTGGTGTGCCCAAGAGTAAAGTGAAGAGCAGGATAATCATGACGCCTTTCCATGCCAAAAGGCTAATGAAGGCTATGATAGAAAATGTACAGAAGTTTGAAACAGCTAATGGAGAAATAAAGGATATGGAAGCTGTGGAAATTCCGTTTAATTTCGGCGGTCCTGCTGCAGAAGCATGAATTCAGTTTTGAATTTCTTCATTATTTTATACAAAGAAGTTTTTGCTGGGACTTATACAAGCCTAAACAATTAGATATGCTTTTATGCAACACCTGGACTATTTTAATCCAGTAAAATAGACGGAGAGAGCCAAAAGAAAAAATCTACTCTTTCTATAAAACGCATGATTTAGATTCACTACGCCCGTAAATAAAAAGAGGCTGTCTCATACAATTGAGACAGCCTCTTATACAAGAAAATTAAATTTATTTAACCTTCTTCAGTAGCATTACATAGCCACAGAGATTCTTTTTTTTGGTCTTATTTACCTGTACAGATTTGATCAGGTGGTATTCACTGAATTTAGGTATATAAGAATAGCGAATTACATTTCCATCAACGTCTCCCCACATTTTCTTCTCGTAAGCCACCTGGCGTTCATTCCAATCAAACATACGAACCTCGTATAATTTGCTGGTTATATCTCCAATAAAAACAAACTGGTACCAGCTTCCCTGGGTAAGCGGTACTACTACGGGCATTTCATATTCGCTTTGCATAGAAATGCTGTTTTCTTTTACTATAATAAAACCTTGTTTTGCAAGTTCAGCTTTGATACTGTCTGCCTGGTGCATAATATATTCATCTTTACAGGGATTTTGTCGGATGACCTGCTGTCCATAGGATGGCAAGGCTGTTGCTCCTAGTATAAAAACCAGGGCAAATGAAAGAATGGTTTTCATTATGTGTGGATTAAGGATATTGTTATAACAATGATACAGAATAAACGGCTGATTTTAAAATATATTATGAGTAAAAAGAATTCCCTCCGGTGTTTTTTTTCAGCTGCCCATTCTCAATAATCCTGCCAATTGCGAGGGGACATAACTAAAGCCGATTTTATTTTGATTTATTTATATAATAACTATTAGCCTGGGAAAGGCTGGTAATCGTTAAGTCATTAATGCATACTTCCCTGGGAAGGGTAGTGCAGTAATAAATGGTATTTGCAATATCCCCGGCGGTTAGAGGAACATAACCGGAATATGATTCATCAGCTTTTTGACCATCACCTTTAAACCTAACTAAAGAAAATTCTGTTTCTGCAGCTCCGGGGTTCACTGCAGTCACTTTAATACGATGCTTAAGTAAATCCATCCTCATTGCTTTGGTAATAGCGTCAACGGCGAATTTGGTCGCACAATAAATATTACCATTTTCGTACACCTCTTTGCCGGCTGTAGAACCAATATTGATGATATGTGGCGCTTCCGATCCTTTTAATAAGGGCAATGCGGCTTTACTTATATATAGAAGGCCATTTACGTTGGTTTGTATCATTGTATCCCAATCCTCGATATCTGCCTGGTCAAAAGCTGCTTTGCCCAGTGCAAGTCCGGCATTATTGATCAATACATCAATACAGTCTTTTTGCTGCTGCAATTTTTCAATTGCTTCAAAGGTTGCTGTTTTATTTTGGATATCAAATGATAGAGTAATGACCTTGCAGGAATAAGTAGATTCTATTTCTTTTTTTACTTCTTTCAGTCTTTCAGCCCTTCTTCCGGTAATGAT
>JBBQYS010000084.1:0-14357 GCA_038208485.1 Chitinophagales bacterium | reverse complement strand
CTGGAAAAGATCTTTACCTACAAAAGACTCGGAGATATGCCCGTGGGCCGCATCATGCAAATGGCACACTTCATTTTCACCCGCTACAAGCATAACATGCATAGCCTTATACTATTGTATGCCAGGCTGGATGCCTGGGCCGGTATGGCCAAAGCAATGGAACAGAAGAACCTGCATTTTCCTGAGTTTGTGGCATCTAAAGACCCATTCATTGACGCTAAAGAATTATTCCATGTGCTGCTGCCGAAGCCTGTAGCTTATGACGTACAACTGAATAAAGATGGCAATTTTCTTTTTCTTACAGGTGCAAATATGGCCGGGAAAAGTACATTTATAAAAGCGGTAGGAACAGCGGTTTACCTTGCGCATACCGGCATGGGTGTGCCAGCTACTGCTATGAAGCTTTCTGTGTTCGATGGTATGCTCAGCAACATAAATGTGATAGATAATATTGCAAAAGGAGAAAGTTATTTTTTCAATGAAGTGCAACGAATAAAATCTACCATACAAAAAGTAAATGATGGAAGAAAATGGTTGATACTAATAGATGAACTGTTTAAAGGAACAAATGTGGAGGATGCCATGAAGTGTAGTACGGTAGTTATTGAAGGCTTGCAAAAAAAGAAGAATGCGCTATTTGTACTTTCTACGCATTTATATGAAATAGCCAACGACCTGAAAAAACACCCCAATATTATATTCAATTATTTTGAAACAAGTGTAGAAGGCGACAAACTAAAATTCAATTATACCCTTACGCCAGGCATCAGTAACGACAGGCTTGGTTACCTTATTTTAAAAAAAGAAGGTGTCGTTGAACTGTTGCAGAATCTCTAGGTTTTTACTTTTTTTGGTTGTGTTGCTCAGGGTTCTATGTTTATCTTTGATGCGAAATCAACCCCGACACATTGAACTACCAAAATATTACCATCAAGGAAATTCTCACCATCAGTTTTACACTGTTTGCTGTGATAGATATTATAGGTTCCATACCCGTGCTGGCTACGCTCCGTGGTAAGATGGGCGGGGAAATTCGCAGTATGCAGGCTACTGTGGTTTCCGGGGGTTTGATGATCCTGTTCCTGCTGATAGGCCAGCAATTCCTTAATTTCCTGGGTTTGGATGTAGAGTCTTTTGCAGTAGCAGGTAGTATTGTCATTTTCATCATCGGGCTGGAAATGATCCTTGGGCTGGAGTTTTTTAAACCCGATAACAATCCCCGAAGTGGCAGTGTGGTACCAATAGCCTTTCCGTTGATAGCAGGGTCAGGAACACTAACAACTGTAATGAGTTTAAAGGCAAACTACCATGACGTAAATATTTTTATAGGCATCCTCATCAATTGTGTGATCATCTTCCTGGTACTGACTTCTCTTAAATGGATAGAAAAAGTACTTGGACCAAGTGGCATGATTGTAATAAGAAAATTCTTTGGTGTGATTCTGCTGGCAATAGCCGTGAAAATCTTTGCTACGAATGTGCAGGGGTTTGCGGTGCCGCATTAAGTTATCCAACCACTGCCTGGGGTTTTCATCATTAACTTATTTAATGCAAAGCTGGTGAACCCCAGTTTTCTGAATCATAATATTCATTTCATTTTTTGGAAGCTACCCATCAATTTTTAATTATTTTCGCAGCGCTTTACATTATTGGCCTCGTAGTACAATGGATAGTATAAGAGTTTCCGAAGCTCCAGACCCAGGTTCGATTCCTGGCGAGGCCACAAATAATGTTTTATCCCCTTACTCCCCCGGATGATATTTCCGCTCTACATGTTGTAGCACATCTTTCTTATAAAACAATACATCCTTAAACTGCCCTTTGCTATACATCAAACCCTGGTCAAAGAAATGCGGGGAATCGGGGTCGCCGCTTTCGCCGCCGGCAAGCAGGGATTTTGCTTTTATTTTTTTACCAAATTCTACAGCGGCTATAAAACTATTCCCATTCACGCCATATCTTTTATTCGTTCCCGGAAAAACACGGCTGCTGTAGGAGGGGAGCATTCCCCAGGTAGCAGAAACAAAGCCAACCGGAATGCTCGGTTTAGCATCGTCGAACTTATTATTAATATCAGATGATATTCTTTGAAAACGGTTGATGTCTCCCCAGGAAATTTTCCAGGTACCATAGCGGCTTTGTAAAGATTCCATGGTTTTGAGCAATGGTATAACCAGGTCATTAATGTCCGCTTCAGCTGCAAACTTTTTTGTTTTACTTACAATATCATTTTCCGCAGCCACTACATTTGTACGCATGATAGAAGCCAGCAATCTTTCACCCCATTCTATGGCAAGCGTTGTAGCTACTGAGTTTTCGGCGGAGCGGAAATCCCATTGTTTAAAAATTTTAATTGCCTCCGCCAGGTTTGCATAAACTGTATCGCTGCGCAGAACTTTAGATTCGTACAAATTGATGAGCGCCGGCACCAGTACTTCAAAAGCAGTCAGGCGGGTATCGTATCCAGCTTTAATGACTTTATCCAGGGTATACTTTTTTTCTTCATCCAACACCCGCACAGCATTTATCCCACGGAAATTTTCACCATCCGGTGCCATATATTTTGGATAATTTTCTTTTACCGGACTATACTTCCCGGCTACGGTAAAGGGTGTGGAGTTACAGTTTTGTAACCAGCCATTTGCAGGGTTGTAGAGATGCACAGTTTCATTTACTGAATGAAAACCTTTCCACTCTGTTGCAGCAATTGTTCCATCTACCGGCTGTGACCAGTTGTAACTCGTATCTCTTTTTGGTAAAAAATTTCCATGCCAGTAAGCAATGTTGCCTTCTGCATCAGCGTACACCGTATTGTTGCTGGGGTTGGCGCCCATGTCCATCGTTTTTTTAAACTGGGCAAAACTTTTCGCCTTTGTGCGCAGCCAGCTTTGCATAAATCCTTTCATGTCACGATTGTTGTGGCGCAGGCTCAGGTAGTCGTTGTTTCGCTTTGCCATAACCGGACCATGCTGTGTATACAATGCGTTGAAAGTTTTGGTAGCCATCCCGTTAGCGGTTTTGTAGAGTATGCTGATCTCTTTTTTCACAACAGGTTTTTGTTTGCCTTCATAGGTGTAAAACCATTCACCGTTTACCTTACTCAGTTTTTCAATGTAGGCATCGGAGATATCTGCTTCGCTGCTGGTGTGCATCCATCCGCAATGTGCATTAAAGCCCTGGTAAATGAAGGGTTGTCCCCAGGTAACAGCGCCATAGGCATTCAGCCCTTCTTTGCTTACCATGTGTACTTCGGGACGAAAATAAAAAGTGACATGTGGGTTAATGTAAAGAATGGCATTGCCGGACGCCGTAATTTTTGGGGAGAAAGCGAAACCATTGGATCCAGTGAGAACGGGTTCTTCATATTTGGCTACTGTAAAAGCGTCATCCGTTCCGGAATAAAAACTTTTCAGCTCAGCAGTAGAAATGCCACCCGTGCTGATGGCACCAATGCTGCCGTCGGTCCAGAGCAAAGGATACCAGGGCTGAAAACGGGTGAGCAAGGCTGGTTTTATAGAAGGGTTTTTGTAGAGATAATAATTAATCCCATCTGCATAGGCATTTAGAATTTTCTTTAACCATTGTGGTGCAATGGCATAATCTTTCATGGCATCTGCAGAATCAATTACTAGCCGTATGAGCAGGTCATTGTACAAATCTTTCTCTCCATTTACTTCAGAAAGTCTGCCTAGTTTATCAATATAATTCAGCTCTACTCTTTTAAAATCATCCTCACATTGTGCATACAATAAACCAAACACGGCATCAGCATCGGTTTTGCCATACACATGTGGTATGCCATAGTTATCCCGGAAGATCGTGATATTTTTTGTCTGCTTTTGCCAGCTGCTTATTTCTGTTTTAGAAAATGGCTGGGCATAGGACTGGAAAGGAAACAGTAATAAGAGGAGATACCTCATAAGAAAATGATTTAATGCTTGTGTCTTCTTTTTAAAATACCACCAGCAGCTTCTTTAATTGTATTGGCAAAAATAAATGCCTGGGGATCTACTTCATATACCAGGTTTTTCAGGCGGCGGATTTCCAGCCGGGTAATAACGGTGAAGATAATATCTACCTGTGAACTTACTTCGAAATGACCCGGTAGAAAACCACGCTCGCCTTTATAAACTGTGATACCACGTCCCAGTTTATTTACCAGTTCATATTTTATGGCTTCGCTTTTACCGGAAATAATAGTAACACCGGTATAAGCCCGAATGCCTTCTACCACATAATCTATGGTACGAGTGGCAGCAAAATAAGTGAGAATAGAATACAAAGACGTTTCTATTCCAAAAGCAAAAGCTGCTACGGTGAAGATCATGATATTTAGTCCCAGGATAATTTCTGTGATGGTAAATGAGGTTCGCTTTAAAGTATACAGCGCAAGTACTTCAATGCCATCAAGTGCTGCGCCAGCACGCATCACCAGGCCAATACCCATACCCAGGAAAATACCTCCAAAAACAGCGATCAAAAGTTTGTCATTGGTAAGTGCAAACTCCGGGATAAGGAGCAAAACCAAACTAAGAAAAACTACGCTACTCAGTATGCGGATCGAAAAATTTTTACTTACTGTAAAATAACTCAATGCAATAAAAGGCAGATTGAGCAGTATTAGTGTTAGAGATAACTCTACATCGTATAACTCATGCACCAACAAAGAAAGACCGGTTATTCCTCCATCAAAAAAATGATTCGGTACTAAAAAACATTTTAAAGCAAAACCAGCGATCAATACCCCTACTATATTAAAAAGGATATCCTGGAGGGTCTCTTTAATTTTATTAACATTAGCCAAAGGAATCTTCTTACCCAATTCATCTTTCAATTGTTGAAGGTTCATTTGTTTTTGAGGATTTTGCTCCTGTAAGACTGTTGCTGTAAAAAAGGAGTGCACGGAAAAAAAATTTGATTGACTGGCCAGCCATTCCAATTTTGAATGTATGATGCCATTCTTTTTAAATTCTTCGTACAGCAAAATGGCCCTTTCTTTATAATCTGTTGCTCCCAGGTAATACAGGTCAGCATCACACAAAATTTTTGCCAGGTGAGTTTGTGGTTTTTGAGGAACGGTGGTAGCTTGAATCATACCACAGACAACTTCAATTTGCTGTTCCGTATATCCATAATCGGGCAAATGTTTTTCAGCTACCTGGCAGGAAATTATTTCATGATTGGCATGTGTTTGCAAAAAGCCACTGTCATGGAAAAGTGCTGCTGTTTTTAGCAGGATAAGGTCATTGCCTGTTACTCCTTCTTTTTCTGCAATATGCTCTGCTGCTGACAATACATTCATTGTATGGTCTACATTGTGGTAACTTAAATGCAGGGGAAGGCCTGCCTTAAGTTTTTCAATCATGAAAGAAAATAGCTGATCGTACTGCATGGAATTGTTGAGTGATTTAGTTTAATACTTCGTAAAGCATTAAAGATTCCGATTTATTTTTAAGCGCCGAAATTCCTACTTCTTTGCAAACAAATGATTCTTTGACACTGTTGAAGCAGGCTTCTGTTATAAGTATTTGTCCGCCCTCTGCTACTCCCTGCAGGCGTTGAGCTGTGTTTACTGTATCGCCTATTACTGTATAATCCAATCGCCTTAGAGTAGCGGAACCAATATTTCCGGATATCATTTCGCCACTATTGATACCAATAGCTACCTTCGGGCAGAATCCATTTTCTTCTGGCAAGCTATTAATTTTTGCCTTAATAGCGAGGCAGGCATCTATTGCCCTGTCCAGGTGATACTCCCCTTTAAAAACTGCCATCACACAATCACCGATAAATTTATCTATGGTACCATCCTGGGTAATGATTTCTTTTACCATCAGGTCAAAATATTGATTCAGCATTTTTACTACGGTATCTGCAGATTCTTTTTCGCTGATGGAAGTAAAACTACATATGTCTATAAATGCGACTGATCCTGTGACTGTTTCATTTGCCGTCAAAGATTTTTCGTATTCCCTGGAACCCATGAATGTAAGCACGTTCTGATCTACATACATTTTCAGGATATTATTTTCTTTAACTGCCTGCAATGTCTTCCGCATCTGGGTTACATGCAGGATTGTTTTCTCCATGGTGAGTTCCAGGTCTTCAAAATTTACGGGCTTGGTCACAAAATCAAATGCGCCACGATTCATGGCCACACGAATATTATCCATATCACCATAAGCAGAAACCATAACGGCTTTTAGCATAGGGCTAGATTCTGCAATGCGTGAGAGCAAGGTAAGGCCATCCATTTCCGGCATGTTGATATCGCTGAGTAAAATATCAATATCCGGATTCTCACTGATCTTTAGCAATGCATCGTTTCCATTTACCGCAAACAAAAACTCGTACTGTTTCTCTCTTATTTTCTGCCGGAATTTTTGGCGAATAAGAGATTCCAGATCGGTTTCGTCGTCAGCAACTAATATTTTTGTCATTACAATTTTGTTTTCAGCTTTTCTTTCAAATTATTAAAATCTACGGGCTTTGTAAGAAAATCATCTGCTCCAAGTTTCATGGCTTCATTATAATTTTCATCGTCTCCATATGCTGTGATCATCATAACAACAGGAGGTGGTTTTTCATATTTTGTTTTTATGTGTTTCAACAACTCCAGTCCGCTCATGCCAGGCATGTTTATGTCGGATAAAATGAGTACAGCTTCGTGTTCGTGTTCGTGCATATAAGTTAACGCTTCTTCCCCTGAGTAAGCAAATACAAATTGCATTTCTTCATTTTTAATTTCTTTCCTAAAGCGCTGTAAGAACAAGTCTTTTACATCAACTTCGTCATCTACTACCAATATTTTCATATTTACTTTTTATCCTGGTAAGGTAATAATAAATTTTGTGCCTTTCCCTATTTCTGTTTCTACTTTTAACTCGCCTCCATGTCCTTTTGTAATGATATCATAACTCATACTTAAACCCAGTCCTGTGCCTTGTCCTGTAGGTTTGGTCGTGAAAAACGGCTGGAAAATTTTGTCCAGGATCTGCTCCGGAATACCATTCCCATTATCAGTAATAATAATTTCCGCCCCACCGCCATCAGCAGAAGGAATTTTATGTGTAGCTATTGTTACAGTAGGTTCATATTTCTCCCCGGAGATATTGATTCCTTCTTTTGTGTGTTTCGACTTCTCTTTGTTTTTTTCATCCACTACATAAAATGCATTAGTCAGCAGGTTTAGGATAACCCGTCCGAGCTCCTGCGGCAAAACAGTAAGTTTACCAATAGATGCATCAAAATCTGTTTTTATCGTTGCATTAAATGACTTATCTCTTGCCCTTAATCCATGATAAGATAACCTTAAATACTCATCAAACAATGCATTGATATCGGTAGGTTCTTTTACACCGCCGCTGCTGCGGCTATGTTGCAGCATGCCTTTTACGATTGCGTCAGCACGTTTGCCGTGTTGATTTATTTTTTGCTCATTGTCTGTGATATCAGCAAGAAGTAGTTTTAATGCATCAACGTTTCCATTTTCTATTTCCTGTGTTGCTTCATTTATCAATTCCGTATTTAATTCAGAAAAATTATTAATAAAGTTTAATGGGTTTTGAATTTCGTGGGCAATGCCGGCAGTAAGTTCTCCGAGTGAGGCGAGTTTTGCGGATTGGACCAATTGTTTCTGTGTTTTGGTCAATTCAGATAGTGCCGTTTCAGCTTTAGTTTTCTCTATTTCAGTTTGCTTTTTTTGAGCAGTAAGTACAATAAATGATTGCTTTTTATGCCTGTTTGATTTTATCAAGACTACGATTATACCCAGGGCAAGTGCTGCAATTAGTACGGAGGCTATTAAAAGGTTACGTTGGGTTAGTTTCTGACTGGTGAGTATATTTACCTCTCCCTGCTTTTGCGACACTTCAAAACCCGTACGTAGGTCGGCCATTTTTTGTACGGTCTCCAGGTTGTTTAAACTATCCCTGTATTGAACGTACATTTTGTAAAAATGTAGTGACTCTTTTAGGTTATTGTTTTTTTCGTATAAAGAGGAAAGTTTTTTGCTTGCATTAGCTACCTGTTCATTGAGGTTATATTGCTGTGCAAGCGACAGACTTCTGGCTGCATATTGTATGGCGTCCTGAATGCGGCCTTTCTCTTCGTAGACATCTGAAAAGGAGATCAGGTAATCACAAATAGGGTAATAGTCATGATTTTCCTCGAGTATTGAGATTGCCTGACCGATGTTTTTTTCTGCTTCATACAAATTGCCCGTATTGGCATATACAACACCTATATTTCCAAGACTATATCCAATACCGCTTCCATAATCCCGGGCTTCATAGATCGCTTTAGCTTCGGAAAAATATTGCATAGCAGTATCAAAAATCCTCACTTTTAGTAAATCATCCCCGGCGTTGGAGAGTGCTGCAGCCAGGCTCAGGGAATCGTTTGACTTGCGCAGTGTCTGTATAGCTTGACGGTAATAAAATCCTGCGGTGGAATGATTATTTGCTACGGAATAAATATCAGCAATGGAACTATAGCCATCACCTTCTGCTCTTAAGTTTTTTTGCTGTTTTGCAAGTTCTATACTCGTAATGAACGAAGCCAATGCCGGATCTAACTGACCTAACATACGTAGTTTGGTACCTTTAAGGAAATAACCGGCTCTCAGGTATTTAAGGCTGTTTGTTTGTCGGGATAAAGTGATCAGCTCATTTGCATATTGCAATGCCTTTTTATTGTCCCGTACTTCATTGTAACATAGGTCCTTTAATAAAGGAAGTATCGTACTATCTTTATAATTTTTGGTTTCATATATCTTGCTCAGGCTATCAGCAATATTTTGATCCTGGGCACAAACCTGGTGTGTGTAGATTAAAAAAAAACAAATAAAAAAAATTGATATTAGTTTGTTTACCATCGGAATACTTCTCATTTCGGCAGCTGATTTACAACCGTAATTATTTATATAAAAACCATTTTCCGGCAAGATTTGATCTAAAAACAAACTCCGTTTTGCAGGAGAGTCATGTCATTCAAAGTACAGGAATAATTCTATCAGGATTCACTATTATTTTAGGATCTGTAATATTTTCAACGCCATCAGTATCATGCCATTCCACACAATATTCCCATACTGTTGCTTTAGAATCTTTTGTTATTATATAAGTGTGAAAGTCACGATAAACATCATCAAGTCTACCATTCCGCTCAAATGGAGGTTTCTCATCCTTTCTCTTACTGACAATCCGGAAGTCGGAAATAGCTTTGTCACCGATTTCCCAATCAATATGATCTCCCGGACTAACCTCTGTATCCTCAACTGTTACTTTACCATTTACATTCAAATATAGTTTTAATGTGATAGTCATATTTTATAAATATATAGGTTTTCTGAAATTCTAAATCTATTTTACAACACCAGCCAATTAATTTTCAAATCAATCTGAAGTTTTAATTTCTGTTGAAGAATCTCTTTTTAAGTAATAATGGAATTATTAAAATAAATACACCTACTGCTGCCAGATAGATACCACTATCAACACCAGGATTTACGGCTATCTTAGGATCAAGTTCATGTATAGTGTTCGAATTCTGAGATTTCCATTCAATTTTATAGTACCAATCTTCTGTTTGTTTAGACCAACGTGCGGTATTGAAGTGTTTTGTTTTAAATTCGGTATTAACATTCCCTATAAAAGGATCGTCCGGCCTAGAGTTTTTTTGGACAATTCTAAAAGACTCTATCCTGCCATCATCAATTTTCCAGTGGATTTGTTGTAATCGATTTAGTGAAATATCAGGCACAGGCATCATACTATCACCGGTTTCATTCAACCTCAGTACTAATGTAATAGGCATCTTTTAGGGATTAAATTTATTAAAAAAAACAGGGTTTACCCTCTGAAATTAAACCAAATAAAAATGAGATGCAATAGCCGGAAAAATAAAATCAAGGCAGAACAATTGTAAAAGTCGTGCATTTCCCTTCCACACTTTCAACAATAAGACTTCCTACGTTTACAAAATTATAACTTAAACTCAGCCCTAAACCTGTACCCTGTCCGGTTCTTTTCAAGTTGTTGATCAGTCTTACTAAAGCTTTATCTTATAATTTTATTTGGTGCCTTCGGCGCCGGCGCCTTTTTAGCAGGATTATTTTTTAGTTCCTGCAGTACAATTTCTATGGCTTTTTCCAACTGGGGGTCCCGACCTTTTATTACTTCTGATGGCCATTGTTCTACTTCTACATCAGGTGGGGTTCCCACGTTTTCTATGCCAAAACCTTTATCGTCAAAAAAAGCAACATTGGGTGCGCTAACCACACCACCATCAATAAACTCCGGGAATCCGAGCACACCGACCAGCCCGCCCCAGGTTGTTTTACCTACAATTGTTCCCAGTTTTGCCTGCCGAAAAAGATAGGGAAGATAGTCACCACCCGACCCTGCAGTTTCATCTATGAGCATCACCTTTGGACCCTGGATGGAGGCATTAGGCGCTTTCTGATCTTTACCATATCGGTAACGCCAGTATGATTGCAAAGGGCGTTTTAGCAGATCAATATAATAGTCTGCCAGCTGCCCGCCGCCATTAAATCTTTCATCTACTATAATTCCTGCTTTATTGGCTTGAGGAAAGAAATATCTTTTAAAATATTCATGCCCTCCCCCACCTGTATTGGGCACATAGACATAAGCTACCTGTCCATTGGTAGCTTCACTTACTTTACGTATGTTTCCTTCCACCCAATCGCGGTTACGCAAACCCGCTTCACTGGCAACAGGCACTACTTTTATGGTACGTTTGTTTGCGCCGGCGGCAGAGCTTGCCACGGTAAGTGTGGTTATTTTTTCTGCCGTATTTTCAAAATAGCTATAGAGGTTTTGATCTGCTGTTATCTCCACGCCATTTACCTCTAATATGTAATCGCCCACCTGGATATTTACGCCCGGCTCAGTCAGCGGTGAACGCAGATCGGGCGACCAGTTTAAACCACCATAAATCTTTTTGATACGAAACCGGTTATTGCTTACCTCGTAATCTGCCCCCAATAATCCACCTGGGATAATATCAGCTTTTGTACGCCTGTCCCCTGGATTATCAAACCGGTGATGCCCCACAGACAACTCACTAAACATCCATTGCATTACCCGGTATAAATCATTTGTACTGGCAACATCGGGCAACAATGCTTCGTACTTTTTCTTCGCCGCTACCCAGTTTACTCCATGCATATTGGCATCATAAAAGAAATCGCGGTTTACCCTCCAGGCTTCATCAAAGATATTTTTCCATTCCTCTTTTGGAGAAATCTTTACCTGCAATAAAGAAGTGTTGAGCATTGACTCGGGAGTGGGCTTTTGACCGGTGGCGACAATACCCCATTTACCCTTATTGTTGAATAGCATTTTATCTCCTTTGGCAGCTATTGTATAACTATCTGCAGGCATGATTGGTTCCTCTTTTCTTTTCTTCAGGTTATAATTATTGAGCATAGTTGGTGCCGAGTCATGCGGTGCATCAGCCAGGTAGTAAAGTTCGCCCTCCTTAGGAACCTGTAAAGACCTATAGCGGCCTTTTGCTATTGGCAAAGGAACAATCCTGTTTTGAATGCCATCCCAATCTATTTTTAACCGGGCCCGAATTGAATCCGGCTTTTCCACTGGTTGAATTACAGTGCTGTCTTTCACTTCCTCTATTTCATTCTCTTTGGCAAAAGGCGATTGTGTTTGCTTTTGTAATGTGATCAGGTAAATTAAATCAGTTGATTCCATATCATTGGCTGACTGATCGAACCAATTGACAACCGGGCCGGCATCAGTACTGGCAAGTAGGTATAAATATTTTCCGGACGGATCGAAAACTGGTTCGGTTACATTAGATAAAGCATCGGTAATGGGGTGCGATTTATTTTCAGACAAAGAATACACCCAGGCGCTTTGAAAATTAGTTTCTGTAATGGTTGTGTATGCAACATTATTAGCATCATAGGACCAACTACCAAACAGATCTCTGAATGCACCAGGACCATAATTTACATCCTCCGCGATCTTAGTGGTTTTACCGCTGGCAATCTCAGTAACATATAGCCGGCGACCGTTATCAACAAAAGCTAGTTTCTTACTGTCGGGCGACCAGTGAATATTTGCATAGAAACCAGACCCGCTAAGGTTAATCTTTTTGGGTTCCCCGGTGCCGTCCTGATTCTTTATATATAATTCATATTCGCCGGTGGCATCGCTGAAGTAAGCAATAGACTTGCCGTTGGGCGACCAGGCAGGTTCTTTCTCGTGAGCGCCAGGTGAATTGGTGAGGTTAAACGCATCGCCTTTTTGTGCAGGTAGCGTAATTATATCTCCACGGTAATCTAATACCACTCTAGATCCTGTTGGAGATATATCGCCTGTACGAATGTACTGGTCTCCTTTTACAAACCTTGCCCGCTGATCCAACAGATCTGCCGCAAGGCCGATTTTTATTTTTGACGTCTTGTCATTTGCCGTAGAATAGGTGTGCAAATAACCGGCTTGCGAAAAAATGACCTGGTCTCCTGTTCCTTCCAAACTCGATACGGGGAAGTCATTGAATTTTGTGAGTTGATTTACCGTTTTACTGGCCGGATCATAACTGTATAAGTTGAATTCGCCATTCCGGTCGCTGCGGAAATAAACTTTATTGCCTTTCCATACCGGTTTGGAATCGTTACTGCCACCCATTGATTTTGGTATCTGAGTTACAGAATGATCTTTTGTATTGTACAACCAAATACGGGTCATGGTGCCACCACGATAATTTTTCCACTGCTCAAACCTGTCTGCAATTGGTGTGTATGCAATGCTGTTTCCATCAGGGCTGTAAGAGGCCCAGAAGGCATTGGGAATAGGCAGTTGCTCTTCAGCACCGGTGGAAATATTTACAGTAAACAGTTGATAATACCTGTTAGTAAAGCTATTGCGCTGTGAAGCAAATAATATTTTTTTACCATCGGGAGAAAAATCACGCACCAGGTCTGCGCCGGGGTGCCAGGTGAGTCTTTTAGGCACGCCTCCGGAAACGGGCACCAGGAAAACATCGGTGTTACCATCGTATTGACCGGTGAATGCAATCATCTTTCCATCAGGAGAAAAAACCGGGTTTGATTCCAACCCCTCACTTACCGTAATTCTTTGCGGATAGGAACCATCCCTGTTGGCCACCCAAAGATCTTCTGCATAAATAAAAGCAATATGATTGTTGCTGATAGCAGGCTGCCAAAGCAGGCGGGTATCGGTAACATTTTGTGCATGAACAGAAATTGAATTGAGCAGGAGCAATACGCAACCGGTAAAAAAGGAATGCTTCATGATTTAATATTTAAAAATGATAAGATTATAAGAAAGAGTTAGTTTTTTTTTACAACGCAATTTTATTTAAAACATACCGGATACTTACAACCACATCTGGTTCATACCGGCAAATGAATCTTAAACTCTGCTCCCTCACCTTCCTTTGTCTCCACTTTCAATCCCCCACCATGCGCTTTAATGATATCATAACTTAAACTCAAACCTAACCCTGTTCCCTGCCCGGTTGGCTTGGTAGTAAAGAAGGGTTGAAATATTTTATCTAATACTTTTTGGGGAATGCCTGGCCCATTATCAGTAACTGAAATCACAACCTCGGCCCCCCTGCCGCCCAAGGGGGGATTCAACGAAGTTTTTATTATAACTGTAGGTTCATGATTTTTTCTATGGGGGGTAATCCCCCCTTGGAGGGTTGGGGGGGCTACCGCGTAAAAAGCATTCGTTAGTAAATTTAAAATCACCCTTCCAATATCCTGAGGAATGATATTTATTTTTCCAATTGATTCATCAAAATCTGTTTTAAAGGATGCATTAAATAATTTGTCTTTTGCTCTTAAACCATGATAGCTCAATCGTAAGTATTCATCACACAACGCATTGATATCTGTAGGTTCTTTTACACCGCTGGTGCTGCGGCTGTGTTGTAGCATGCCTTTTACAATTGCATCAGCACGTTTACCATGGTGGTTAATTTTTTGCTCATTCTCTTTAATATCCTTGGCTAATGCTTTTACTTCGTCTAAATTCCCTTTATTAACTTCCTGACTTAATTCTTCAATTAACTCAGTATTCACTTCAGAAAAATTATTGACAAAGTTCAACGGGTTTTGAATTTCATGGGCAATGCCTGCTGTTAGTTCACCAAGGCTGGCCATTTTTTCGGATTGTATCAATTGCTTTTGTGTGGCCTGCAACTGGCCGAGGGTTTCGTTGAGCGTTTCGTACGATTCTGCATTGTCGATGGCGATGGATGCATAGTTGGCAATGTTGCGCAGCATGTATAAATGATAATCGCTGTAGGCATTCTTTTTAAAACTCTGTACCGTTATTACGCCG
>JBBQYS010000083.1:0-14606 GCA_038208485.1 Chitinophagales bacterium | reverse complement strand
ATTTGAGTTTAGAAGGTGGTTATAAAAAAGCAGATAGCTTATTCAATTTTATCCAATCTATCTATCCATTCAGGAACCAGGAGGTGCTATATAATGCTGCCGTAAATGAGTTGCTGCAAGGAAAAGAAAAAGAAGCATTAGACATTTTTAAGACAATTACGAGTCCGGATATAAAAGGCATTTTAGCTTACAACCAGGCAAGAATCTATGCTACACATGGAAAAGTTGCAGATGCTTTTAAACTACTTGGTGAAGCTTTAAGTAATGGATTTAATTATGGCTTTGTAATACAAAACGATCCCATGGTTGCCAATCTCAGAAATAAAGGCAGCTGGAATAACCTGATGAAAGCTTATGAAAATAAGTTCAGGATGTATACATCAAAATGAAGATCATCTTTCAAAAAAAACATTATAATAAGGGAGCTGACTACAAATATTTTTTTGTTCATAGGGTTTATCGCAATAAGTCTTGCTTGCCCGGTATTTGGTGAGGCGCTGAGCATTTGAAAGTATTCCTTCCCAGGTCATATTTTTTTTATAAATACTTACGGCATCATCCAGTGTATTGATAAAAAAATAAGAAAAGAAACTACCCAGGTCATCATTGCTGGTGGCTTTTTGTCCTGCATCTGCAGATGCTATCAGCATACTCATTTTCCTGGGAGAAAGAAAAAGAGCACGGCAATTATCCAGGCTACGCCTTACCCCAAACCCTTTTGGTGTAACGATAACATTTGGTGATTCCGCATTTGTTGCTTCTACTAAAGTGTTACAGCAATCGCCAAGTACGATGGTAAGTCTTGCCCCTTTTTTTTTCACTTGGGTGTATATATCAGCCAGGTTCAAAGAATTGACCATATAGGTATTATCCTCTTTGGTTCGCAGGTCTATATAAGGTTCCCGGCGATTGTCTTTTGGTTTTCGAAAGCCATGACCGCTATAATAAAAAATAACTATGTCATTAGAGGAAGGAGTCAATTTAGCAATGGCATATTGAACAGCTAGTTTGTTATAAGCACTTCCCGTAATGGTCTGGGCCTCAAACCTGATGCCCATGAATGAAGTAATACTTCTAAATTCAGCAACTACACGGTCAATATCTTTTCCACAAGCCAGCCCTATTTCTTTATCGTTTGTATTTCCTACGGCGAGCAAAATAAGCCGGGTATTTTTTTCAATGCCAGACAAGCTCCTGGTACCAGCATTAAACAGGTTCTGATAAAAACTTTCTGTGGGACTAAAATAACTAAGGACCAGCTTTTCAGTAAGCATAGAATCTCTAATCAACTCCTGGTTTTGAAGAGCAATTTTTTCCACAGCATTTTCGTTTACGAATGCCACTGGAAAAAAAGCAGAGTCTGTAATTTTATATATTCCATTTAACAATGAGGGAAGTTGCAGATCTGCATCGGTACCAGCTAAGATTCTTACGTTTGATAGGAACAGCGTAACACTATCATTTTTTAGAGCCTCGGGACTTGTGGCTATTATTTGCTGAGCAACATCAACACCTACCAATACTAATTTATTAGTTAAAGGATGCTGATACCGGATGCGCATGAAACCGTCATAGTTTGCATCCAGCCTTAGAAAAGCTTTCGTTGATACAGCAGTAGAATTCCTGTTTTGATTAAACTGGAAATCATACATTACCTGGGCTTGCAGTAAAGAGATGAGAAAGAAAAATGTAAGCGTTGTAATGGCAAACTTCATGATAAAGATGTATGATTTTTAATCTAACCAACCAGGAAACGAATTAAAAGATAGCATTAATAAATATTAAAACAAATAACAATTTGAAATATTGGTTTTAAGTATTATCATTACTCTTAAAAACAAATCAATTATGACTACCAAAACTTTAAAGGCACTAAGCCTGGCATTTACTGCTGCTCTATTTTCAGTAGTATTACTTACAAGCTGTAAGGATGAAAAGAAAACTACTGAGACAGAAATCAATTCTACAGAAATGAAAACAGAACCTATGGACACTACCGGGAAAACTAAGCCGGTAAAAGGTGGGTCTATAACTTCTGACGCAACTGAGACACCTTCAAATTAATTTCATCAGACGTAGAAGCTTTTCTGTTTTTTACTAACCAATGCAACAGCGCATGTTCTAAGCGGTGATGCATTGGTATTAGTAAAGCTGCGACTGCCACAAAAATCAATATCTCCAGTATTGGAGTATGATGCGTAAGTTCAGCAACAAATGGATGTAATAAAAGAGTCAAATATTCAAACAAAAATAATAAAGACAGTACGCCCAATACACGCATAACTTTTACTGACAACCGTATGCGGCTAAGTAGTAAAGTGAATATAAAAAACATTGGGATAAAAATGGCTATAAATAACATTTGCAACTGTTGCTTTCTTTCCTGTTTGGCAAGCTTCCTGCTTTCTTCAAGTTCAAGCTGACGTAGGGTTTCATTACTGGAGAGTACCTGGGATTGCCGGATATTCGTTTTGCTGAAAATAGAATCATTCAGCCTGTTTTCTTTTAAAATATAGGCATAAGCACTATCAGATTTTTTTTCTTCATGGTAAAATTCTGAAAGGAATTGTACTGCATTTAATTGACGGGGAATAAAGTCTGATTTTACAGCAACCTGGTATGAAAGATGCGCATACTTAATCACGGAATCTTTTAACCCTTGTATCCTGTACAAACCTGCAAGTCCAAGTAATGTTTCACACATGATATCTGCATCGTTGGCCAACTCTTGTTTTTCAAGCGCCGATTCATAACTCGCTTTTGCCAGTTTATAACTTCCCAGTTTACTGTAACTGTGGCCCATGCCAGTCAATGAAGCTCCTATATATTCATCGTTATCCATATTCTGGGCTATCACCAAAGACTGGTTAAAATATTTAAATGCAGAATCATTTTTTTTCATCCGGTCATAAACGTCTCCGATATTTAATGCTATGTTGTAGGAAAGGGATTTGATATTATATTTATTAATGACGGAATCTGCTTTCGAATAATATTTCAGGGCATCTTTATATTGATCCTGTAATACATACACAATACCTATGTTCATAAGCACACTGGCCATATTTTGAGGCTTAATTCGCTGCTCCTCTATTTTTAATTTTTTAAAATTATACTCTAATGCAGAAGGATAATTCCCCATGTTCATCAGAATTTTTGCAAGAATTCCGTACGACCGGGATTGCCCTTCTGTGTACTTTATTTGTTGTGCCAGCAATAGCCCTTCACTGGCAAGTTTAAGCGCTTTTTCAGGATTACTTATACTCAATTCATCTCCCAACTGCCATAAATAGTTCACTTTGTTACTATCTTCTTTAGAATAATTGACAAGGAAAGAAAGGCTGTCAATATTTTTTGTTTGTGCTGAGGCAGCACAAAAGGATAATACAAAAATGATAGACAGAAACTGCTTGGGCATAAGGGGTTTGTTCTTGCATCTAAATATATAAAAAATTGGTGATTGGTTGTTTGATGAAACTTAAAAAATTCAAGAGGAAAAAATCGAAAATCCCCAACGCGGTAGGTAAAAAAGTATTCATGAGACATTAAAATACCTACAATAACAATTGGCCAGGAGGCAAAATATTATTTGTCAACCTATTTTAGGCATGTTCACTTTTTTAATCCCGCCTTGCGGGGTCTTCGATTTTACTCCAGCCTTGCGGGATCTTCGATTTTTACTTTTTACTTTTTACTCCCGTCTTGCGGGAACTTCGATTTTTACTTTTTACTTTTTACTCCAGCCTTGCGGGATCTTCGATTTTTACTTTTATAAACCCTTCAATTCATCCCAAGCCGCCCCCAACGGTCTTTCCAGCCCATCCCCTTTCCACTCGGGAGAACCAGGAACCATAATGGTATTTTTCAAATATTGCTCTTTTGTTATCCCACTTTTAATAGCGTTCTCTGTGAGATCAAGTACATTTTGAAGGTAGCGTTGAAACAGTTGTATATCAGTTTTATTAATTACAATGTTATGCCCGGTTCCGGCATGACCACATACGTAAGTGGTATCGGGTTTAAAGTAAGCCATCCCTTTCTCCAGCGTTGTTATCCATTCCTTCATACTGGCACCGGCACTACGATCTACAAACGGGTGACGGCGATTAAAAACCAGGTCGCCAACATGGACAATATTTCCTTTACTCACTTTTACAAAACTATCTCCATTGGTATGCCCACGGCCAAAATAATGCAAGCTTACTTTATCACTACCCCATTTGTATTCTTTTATGTCGGCATATACTTCATCGGGGTATAATTGCTTTTCTTCATTCTTTGCTTTTATTGCTGCATTCTGTTGATTGATCTTTGAATTGGCATGGGCCGCCACATGAGCTACAATGCCTTTAAAAGCTATATTCCCCGAACTGTGATCGCCATGGTGATGGGTATTGACGAGTAAAGCAAATGGCTTATCTGATTTTTTCTTCAGTTCATCTATGCAATGCTGAGCTGTATCGGGAAATTGTGAATCGATGACAACAATTCCTTTTTTCCCCAGGAGAAACAGTATGGTTCCACCTTTTTCTGTAAACACACCTACCCTGCTATTGAGCATTTTTATATTATATGCAGGATCTGCAAGGAAGGCTGCAAGACTTTCTTTGTTCAGCATGGCCAAAGAAGCAATTGTAAGCGAAGTGTTTTTTAAAAATGATCTTCGTTGCATAAAAGTATTTTTTATAAAAATTGTTTATTGTGATGGAAGGTTCATCCCGAATTAATTGTTGGAAAATTGTTCTGCCATTTCATGTAAAGAACAGAAACAGATTTTTGTTCCAATAGTTTAAATCCCATTATTATATCAGGTAAACAAATATGTGAACAAAAACCCGGCCCGAGTAATATACCTGAAAAAATAAAAGCTTAAATTCATACTTCAAATCTTTGAACATGAACCAGGAAACTGATCAACAAAATGAAAAAGAGTTTTTGCATTATGCAAGAAGAAAGTTTTTAAAACAATCTTCATTAATGACAGCGATGGTTCTGGCTCCGCCTGCAATCATGAATGCTGCAGCAGAAAAAGCAGATGAAAAACTTGCTGCTTTATTTGAAGAAAAAACACTCAGCCTGAGTGTGAATGGAAAAGCATTCACCATTAATGTAGAACCGAGGGTAACCCTGCTTGATTTGCTCAGGGAAAAACTAAAACTTACCGGCACAAAAAAAGGTTGTGATTTTGGGCAATGTGGCGCTTGCACGGTGCATGTAGATGGCAGGCGTGTACTAAGTTGCCTAAGCCTTGCAGTAATGCAGGATGGCAAAGAAGTGACAACAATAGAGGGATTGGCAGAGGGAGAAAACCTTCATCCAATGCAGGAAGCATTTATAAAACACGATGGATTTCAATGTGGTTATTGCACGCCCGGACAGATCATGAGTGCTGTGGCTTGTGTAAAAGAAGGACATGCTACCACAAGGGAAGAATGCCGGGAATATATGAGTGGAAATATTTGCAGGTGTGGCGCATATCCAAATATTGTAGATGCTATTATGGAAGCGAAGGGGAGGGTTTAGCTTTGTTTAGTGTTGTTTAGTGTTGTTTAGTATTGTTTAGGAGTTTAGAGGTTTAGAGGTTTAGAAATTTTATATTTTATTGAATCCCCATTTTTTAATTTTTACTTTTTAATTTTCACTCCGCCTTACGGGATCATCAATTTTAATTTTTTCATTTTTAATTTTCAAACATGTTCAACTTTGATTATACCCGTGCAGCGACACAGAAAACAGCAACTGATGCTGTAATGAAAGACAATAAAGCAAAATTTATTGCCGGTGGTACCAACCTGGTAGACCTGATGAAAAGAGGTGTGGAAATGCCGGAGAAATTAATAGATATAACAAAGGTTCCGCTGAATAAAATAGAAAGAACTGGTGATGTAATCAGGATTGGTGCATTGGTATCTAATACCGCCCTGGCCGAAGATGAATTGATCATTAAAATGTACCCGCTGCTGGCAAAAGCATTGAATGCCGGTGCCTCTGCGCAATTGAGAAATATGGCAACTGTTGGTGGCAATATGATGCAGCGAACCCGTTGTCCTTATTTCTATGATACGGCATTGCCATGTAACAAACGCAGTCCCGGAAGCGGGTGTGGCGCTGTAGAGGGTTATAATAGAATGCATGCCATATTTGGTGCTTCGCCCTCATGCATTGCAGTACATCCGAGTGATATGTGTGTGGGTATGGCGGCAATGGATCCTACAGTTGTGATCAACAGCAGCCGTGGTGAAAGAAAAATAAAGTTCACCGATTTTCATCGCCTGCCGGGAAATAAACCCGAGCAGGACAATAACCTGCAACCCGGTGAAATGATCACAGCAATAGAACTTCCTTTCAATGATCGGTTCTCAAAAAACACAGCATATGTAAAAGTGCGTGACAGAAATTCTTATGCATTTGCTTTGATCTCTTCTGCTGTTGCATTAAAGATGAATGGGAATAAGATCGAGGAAGCAAGAATTGCCCTTGGTGGTGTGGCCCACAAACCCTGGAGATGCACAGAAGCAGAAAAGTACCTGGAAGGAAAAGAAGCAAACATCAATAATTTCAAGAGTGCTGCAGAGCTTGCAATGAAAGGAGCAACTGCTTACGAACATAATAAATTCAAACTGAGGCTGGCTCCCAATACAATAACAAATGCCTTGATGCTGGCTACAAATAAATGATGAAAACGGAATAAAATAAAACCTAAAAGATCAAACAGGCTTTTTAATATTCCTTTTTTTACGGATGTAAATAGATAGAAAAAAAAGGCTGTAAAAACTAATAACAACGAATGTCATTTTCTTAAAAAAAGAAAAAAAATCATGGGAGACATAATACATTACAACGAAGACAGAGCCACCGGAAGGGCCGTCGTTACTGGTGCTGCGACCTATGCTGCAGAGCATGATGTGGCCGGTGTAACTTATGGCGTACTGGCTACAAGCACTATCGGGAAAGGGAAAATCATGGCCATAGATACCAAAGCCGCAGAAAGATCTCCCGGTGTGCTGGCGGTAATCTCTCACATGAATGCAGAAAAGATTCCCGGAGAATTTAGAGGTCTGCAAATTTTTGACAGCGGGGAAATTTTATTTAACGGCCAACCGATTGCGCTGGTGATAGCAGATACATTTGAAAGGGCGACTTATGCTGCCTCGCTGATAAAATGCCAGTACAATAAACAGCAGCCTGATACCGATTTTTCTACTATTGAAAAGGAAGCCACTGCTAAAACGGGGCCCAGGTATAAGGATACGATGCGTGGAGATGTGACTGCCTGGAAGTCTGCACCAGTTGTGCATGAGGAATCTTATATCATTCCTATAGAGGTGCATAACCCAATGGAAATTCATGCCATCATAGCCCGCTGGGATAGTCATGAAAAAATAACTGTTTACACGAAAACGCAGGGTGTGGTAAGTTCTCAAAAAACACTCGCCGGTGCATTTAAACTGAAAGCAGAAAATGTACAGGTGTACGCACCCTTTGTTGGTGGCGGGTTTGGCAGTGCACTGCGCACCTGGCCCCATGAAATAGCTGCAGTGATGGGGGCAAAAAAAGTTGGTAAGCCGGTAAAACTATTGCTGACAAGAAATCAAATGTTTACCATGGTAGGCTATCGCCCTTACACCTTGCAGAAGATTGGTTTGGGCGCACAAAAAGATGGAACACTGGTTGGCATTTCGCACATTGCAGATGCAAATACTTCTATGTATGAAGAGCATACCGAAGGGGCTGTAAATGTTTCTAAGAATTTATATGCCACACCAAATCTTTTGACGAAATATCACATTCACCCATACAATATTGGTACACCAACGTGGATGCGTGGCCCCGGAGAAGCAACCGGCTGTTATGCGCTGGAGAGTGCGCTGGATGAGCTTTCGTACAAATTAAAGATGGACCCGATTGCACTCCGGTTAAAAAATTATGCTGAAAAAGATCCGGAAAGCGGAAAACCATTTTCGAGTAATTTTCTGAAAGAAGCTTACCAACTTGGCGCAGATGCCATTGGCTGGAATAAAAGAAAAGCGATGCCAAAAGCAGAAATGCAGGATGGAATGTTGGTGGGCTATGGCATGGCTGGAGGATTGTTTAATGCCAATCGTGGAAAAGCTGCAGCCCTGGCAAAAATACTTGCAGATGGTTCGCTGGTGGTGCAAAGTGCAGTGAGTGATAGCGGGCCAGGCACTTCTACTTCTATGGCCATCATTGCTGCAGAAGTAATGGGGCTCCCCCTGGATAAAGTTGTGTTCGAGCTTGGAGATTCTTCCCTGCCGCCGGGACCGACACAAGGAGGATCAACAACAACCTCTACATTGGGATCTGCAGTGTTTAAAGTATGTACTTCATTAAAAGAAAAACTTGCTGCACTTGCTGCAAAGAATACTGATTTCTCAGGGACTAAATCAGAAGACTTACGTTTTGAAAACGGCATGATCACTTTGGTAAAAAACCCGACAAAGAAAATAAGTTACGCTGCTTTGTTACAGGCAAATAATCTTTCGGAAGTTGAAGCCACAGAAGATTCCGGCCCTAATGAGGTGATGAAAAACTATGCTGCATTTTCTTACTCTGTCCATTTTGTAAAACTGCTGGTACACCCACTTACCGGCATGGTGAAATTAGATAAGATCGTAGTGGCCGGCGATGCAGGAAAAATTATAAGTATGAAAACTGCGGAAAGCCAGATGATTGGTGGTGCTGTTGGTGGGATAGGTATGGCGCTTACAGAAGAAGCTGTTCTGGATAACAGGTATGGCCGCTGGATCAATAATAATTTTGCAGATTATCACGTACCCGTATACGCAGATGTGCCGGAAATAAAAGCTTTGTTTGTAAACAAACCAGATCCTTACCTAAACCCAATGGGTGCAAAGGGAATGGGTGAAATTGCTTTGATTGGTTTTGCCGCGGCGGTTACGAATGCCATATACAATGCAACAGGAATAAGGGTTAGAGACCTGCCTGTGACGCCTGATAAATTGGTTTGAGGAGATTAAGATAACACTGCGCAACAATGAATAACTTCTTTTAGGAATTCACAAAATATTGGTTTTGTATACTTGAAAAAAAGGGAATGATCCCTTAAGCCAACCTAAAATTCAACACATGCTCAATCTTTTAATTAAAGGATTTTCATTTCTATTTTTACTTTTTACCTCATTTTTGGTTTGGGGGGAGACTCCTGTTTTGTCTTATGAAAAAAATGACAAAGGTGGCTTTTCCATATTTGTGGAAAATAATAATGTTTATCCGGTTACATTAAAAATAAAACCAGAGTTAGAAAACATGCTCGCAGAGTATGATAATGAACATCTTTTTATAGTGCCTGCAAAAGAAAAAAAATATTACTTAACCACATTTAATATAGATAAGGCCGGAAAGAAATATAGTTTTAAATACAATTACAACTTTGTGATTGGCGACGCTAGCCTGCCACTAAATAAATCTTTTATTTATCAGCTGCCGTTTGCAAAGGGTGAGTCTTTCAAATTATTTCAAGGTTATAATGGCAGCTTTTCTCACCAGGGGAAAAAGGAACTCGACTTTAGTATGCCAGTAGGAACCAGGATATTTGCTGCCAGGGATGGAATGGTAATAGAAGTAGTAGATATTAATAACAAAGGATGCCCGGAAAAGGATTGTGTAAAATTTAATAATTACATAAAAATTCTACACGATGACGGGACAATTGCACATTACCTGCACATTAAGCAAAATAGCAGCCTGGTGAAAACAGGACAATTAATAAAAAAAAATAATCCTATTGCAGAAAGCGGAAATGTGGGATGGTCAAGCGGCCCTCATTTACATTTTAGCATAACAAAACCAGGATTCGAACAGGAAGAAGGTGTAGAAACTAAATTCTTAATCCTTGGCTCAGAGCAACCAATTGTATTAAAAGAAGGAGAATATTATAGTTGGTAGGAAGCTGTGTAGTAAATGTTCTTTTCCATTTTTCCATTTTTCCATTAGGATGGTTGCATATCCAATTGAAAAGAAAGCACTATAAACTCCGCAGGCTTTACTACTGATACTCCTACCTGCATGATCAATTTATTTTCCAATATATCATTTGCGGTCATAGTTTGGCCAAGACCAATGGATACAAAATATGCCTCCCGGGGTTTTGTCCCCTGAAGTGCACCTTCACGCCAAAGCTGTTGGAGGAAATTTTCTGATGAGGATTTTATTTTGACCCAGGTATTTGCATCATTGGGTTCAAACACAAAAGGTTTCATTCCTTGCCTTATAGACGTTTCTATCATTTTTGTCAGACGCACTACAGAAATGTATTTCCATTCGTTACTGTTGCCATCCAGCGTTCTTGCTCCCCAAATGAAAATGCCTTTACCTGTAAAACTACGGATAGCATTAATTGCTTTACCATCAATTGGTACATTCATGTCCGATTGTTGTCCATCGCTGATCTTAAAACTCAGACCTGTTACATTTGCCAGCTGAACATTTGCCGGCGCCTTCCAAACACCCCGGTTGTTGTCAGTTCTTACATAAGCCCCACAAACTGCTCCAGAAGGAGGTTGCAGGTTTTTTACCTGGAGAATTGCATTAATGATATCATTGTAACCGGGACTAAAAGCCATTAATTTATTGTGCATTTCCTTTAACCTTATCGTAGATATAAGTTCACCTGCTACTTCAAAATCTATTATAATATCCAAAGCAGGCGCTTCCTTCAAATGATTGGAAAGCGATGCTGGATTTTCAAAATCTGATAATCCAATTGATGAGGCATCATAGTCTCCTGTCTGCAACCAGGGATAATAAGCAGCAGCATGTTTTAAGTGATCCGACACCATGTTGTTTCTAAAATCAACAATGTCTTGTTGAAGATCCTGGTGTGTATTCAACACATCACAAATGAGAAAAGCGTTATTTACTTTGTTGCAATAATCTATTGCCTTTACATAGAGCCTGCAGCAATCAGGAGAACGCATACCGGCTGCATCAGGAAAGACAATTAAAGCAGCATCAGGAATTTTTTCAAGAATAGAAAAAACATTTTTACTAGTATCCGTAGGTTCATAAACTGATAATCCTTCCTCCCAATCATCATAGTTTCCTAAGGATAAAATGTAGGGTGAACCTCCGCCATTTGCGAAATACATTTTTACAGATTCATACATAAAGAACCTGGTAAGATGAATATGTAAATATCGTTTCTGCCCGTACAAGAGGAATTCTTTTCCTTCCGGTTTCGCAGTATCAGAAATGAAGAATGTAGTTTGATGAGGTCCTCCAAAAACGTCCTGGTATTCTCTGAAAGAATGAATACGCAAAGGTTCATGGAGGAAAGACTGCCCGGCTTTTTCAGCTTTTTGAGTGAATCCTGTAAACACAGGAATACTTGGATCAGTGACTACAAACAATGGCGGAAATAATGAGACTTCTTCTACATAAACCCCGGGACTTTTATATTCTGGCATAACTATCCTTTTAGATTATAATACAAAAGGATTCCAGGGAATGCTAATATTTTTAAGACAAAATAATTTAATTTTTTCCTGCTCCTTTAAACTGGTGATGGGTTTCTTTGAACAAAATATTAAATGTAGTAAGCGAGCCATAGCAGGCAGTCACGTATTGTTGCATTTCTACTTTTTCGGCATCAGTCAATACTTTGTGTGCATTTATTTTTTGTTCTATCAGTCTCAGCCTGTCTCTAACCATTACTATTTTATGAAAAAAACTTTCTATCGGAAGTTCTTTTGATTGCAGGCTGTCATCAGCGGGTTTCATTTCCAGCATTCCATTGTTCCATTTCGTGGCCAGTGGCACCAGCTGAAATTCATTTAAACGACTGTCCAATATACTACTCAATGCAAGTTCTACATCTGCAATTGTAAGTGTTATGGATGGCGTTTCAGTGCCGGTTACGGCAGATAGAATTCTTAGTTCTCCGTAAGATTTACTTACTTGTTTTACCATATTCTGCGTCTTGAACCAAACGCTGTAAAACTCACTTGCTGCTTCTACTATTATTCCCCTGCCAAAATGAGGATGCTCTACTGAGGTACCCGGACCATAATTTTCTTCCATGATTTTCTTTGCCTGTTAGTTATTAATTATTTAGCCTGCTAAAAATAATACTTTCAAAGCAAGAACTTATAATACAGGAGATTGTTACTTATCATATAAACAGAAAACAGATTATTTTTTAGCATGAAAACAATTTTGCTGTATAGTTTACTATTAATTTTTGGCTGCACTTGTAACAGCTCAAAGAATATATCTGCCGACAATAAAACAGATACCGATACTTTTTACACCTATAAAAATGCTTCTTATGATGGTATAGGAAAGTATTACTTGGGCAGAGAAATAGCACATGTAATGGGTGCAGGTGTCAGCGACTGGTTAGAAAGGGAAGAAAGAAATGAAGAAGAAAATGCCGAACTGGCCATCGCTAAAATGCCACTGTCTTCAAACTCTGTGGTGGCAGATCTTGGAGCTGGTACCGGTTATTATAGCTTTAGAATAGCAGAAAGAATTCCGCAGGGAAAATTATATGCAATAGATATTCAGGATGAAATGCTACGGCAGTTACAACAACGAAAAAAGCTATTGAAGGATTCCGTAGTAGAGGTAATAAAAGGCACAGAACAATCTATAAATCTTCCTGCATCCAGTACCGACCTGCTGATCATGGTAGACGTTTATCATGAGCTAAGCTATCCGAGGGAGATCTTGCAATCTGCCTACAAAGCACTGAAACCATCTGGCAAAATCCTGCTGTTGGAATACCGCAAAGAAGACCCTTCTATTCCTATTAAAGAATTGCATAAAATGTCTGTAGAACAAATAAACAAAGAGATGGCAGCAAATGGTTTTACGCTTTCATCCAGGAAAGAGTTTTTACCGATACAGCATTTCCTGTTATATGAAAAAGCTAAATAGTTTCTGGACGTGCATTGAAATATTTTTTTATTAGGTGTAAAAAATTGATTCGAAAATTATCTTCTAATTATGTAGATGCTAGCTCATTTGCATCTGCGCCAAACAAAATTTTCTTGAGCCTGAAAGGCTCCCCTGTTTATTACAATAGCCGTCCGCCACTACTTGAAGGGATCGAATGTTATCACGAATAGTTGAAAAAATTAACCTTCCAATTTATCCTCCGCCATAACCTCCAATAATTGGCAACACCTCTCCTGTAATATAACTACTGCAATGTGGCGAAGCCAGGAAAACATAGGCTGGTGCTATTTCTTCAGGTTGGGCTGCACGCATCATTGGTGTATTAGCACCAAATTTTGAAATGTCTTTCTTCTGTTTATCCGCGGGATTCAATGGCGTCCACACTGGTCCGGGAGCAACAGCATTTACCCTTATTCCTTTAGGGATAAGATGCGTACCCAACGATCTTGTAAACGCATGAATGCCACCTTTAGTCATGGAATAATCCAGCAAATCCTTGTTACCCAAAAGTCCGGTTACAGAACCTGTGTTTACGATTGCACTTCCATAAGGCATTACATCTGCTGCTGCTTTGGCCATATGAAAATATCCGTAAAGGTTTGTTTTAATAGTCATATCAAAATGCTCCTCACTCAGGTCCTGGAAAGTTGGAACGTGCAATTGAAAAGCTGCATTGTTCACCAACACATTTAATTTACCAAATTCTTTTACTGTTTGCGTAATGGCATAATCACAGAATGATTTATCCGCAACATTTCCCGGAATCAGAAGGCAAGAGCGGCCTTCATTCTCCACCATTTCTTTAGTTTGCGCAGCATCTTCATGCTCACTAAGGTAGACTATACTTACATCTGCACCCTCCCGTGCAAACAGCACGGCAACAGCTCTTCCTATTCCCGAATCTCCCCCGGTAATAATCGCTACCATGTCCTGCAGTTTTCCGGAACCTTTGTAATAAGGCGCATCACACATTGGTTGTACAGCAAGGTCTTTTTGCTTGCCGGGTTTTTTAAGGTGAGTAGAAAATGCATCAGGCTCGGGATATTTCCGGGCACCTGCCTGCATCACCTTTTCCTTTTTCTTACCGGAATTTTTTTTATCTGCCGCGGCTATTTCATCTTGTATCTTCCTGTGTTTTACTGCAAGTTTCTCTGCATCCATTCTATATTTTTTCATACTTTTCATGATTTTTAAACAGCATAGTTATGGTTAACTGCACTTGAGTTTCAAAAAACGTTCCACTAAAAATTATAAAAAAAAATAGCAGAAAACATTGCATTTTTCAGGATGTATTACTATTTTTCTGCTCCTTCCAACAAATCTATCCCTATTTATTTTCTGACCATTGATTCAGTTTAAAGCAACTGTCTCAGTAAACTTGAATTAAAATAATCTTATCAAAAGAGCTGTTTGATCTTGTAGGTAATCCTTAACAGAGTCATACTCCCATTGATATTTATTGATTTATATCTATTCATATTTTTAAAACACACAACATGAAAAAATTTATTCTACTTCTTGCATTTTTATGCTACATCCAGATTGTGACTGCACAAAATGTAGGAATAGGTACAACAACTCCTGCAGCAAAACTTGATGTAAAATCACCCAGCGCTCTCACAGCAAGGTTTAACGGCCCCAACCAGACGTTTATTGGGATATATGAA
>JBBQYS010000082.1:0-14666 GCA_038208485.1 Chitinophagales bacterium | reverse complement strand
CAGATGGCGAAATTGGTAGACGCACTGCCTTCAGGTGGCAGCGTCCGCAAGGATGTGCAAGTTCGAATCTTGTTCTGGGCACTCAAGAGGCTGTTTCAATATTTGAGGCAGCCTCTTTTTATTTGTACCCCTGATGTAGATTTATGGTCATTTATGCGATTCTCAGAAGGAAGAATTTTGTTCTGAGTCACCCTCTTTTTTTTGCCCTGCAGACTCGCAATTTCTAACTCGTTCGCAAGGGCGTGAAGGTTCGATTCCTTTCTTGGGCACTTGTTTAGCCCTGCAAATTTTGCAGGGCTTGTTTTTTTCTCTCGCCCAGATGGCGAAATTGGTAGACGCACTGCCTTCAGGTGGCAGCGTCCGCAAGGATGTGCAAGTTCGAATCTTGTTCTGGGCACTCAAGAGGCTGTTTCAATATTTGAGGCAGCCTCTTTTTATTTGTACCCCTGATGTAGAATTATAGTCATTTATGCGATTCTCAGAAGGAAGAATTTTGTTCTGAGTCACCCTCTTTTTTTTGCCCTGCAGACTCGCAATTTCTAACTCGTTCGCAAGGGCGTGAAGGTTCGATTCCTTTCGTGGGCACTTGTTTAGCCCTGCAAATTTTGCAGGGCTTGTTTTTTTCTCTCGCCCAGATGGCGAAATTGGTAGACGCACTGCCTTAGGTGGCAGCGTCGATTTTTATTTTTTACTCCAGCCTTGCGGGATCTTCGATTTTTACTTTTTACTTAAAATCCCAATATTCTCCCCCACATCTTTTTCTTCAAAGAATAAAATAATCTTCAATAGAGTTCTTTTTAAGAACGAAGGATTTTCAATAGCTGCTGCTACTTCACAAACCACCTCGTCAGTTTGGCGAATGATATTATCACGATGGGAAATACCGGCATTGCAAAGCAGGATTGCATTAGACCAGGCAAGGTCTCGTGCCTTACCAATACTAAAATTAATGACAGAGCTGGTTACCCTTGGATTGATCTTTTCTAAAAAAATAGCAGGCCAGGATATTTTCTTAAACTTCTCTTGCAGGAAACCATAGACATCTGAAATCCTGTCATTGATCTTATAAAAATCTGGTTGTAGGTCATTTATATTTGAACGTGTAGATATATCTGCAGCAGCAATTCCAAGGTCAAGGTTGATGTGAGCGTTTATGCCCAATAATAAATGTTGTACGACAACCAGGTCATTTTTTGCAGCAGCTTTAAAGGCACAATCCCAGGAATCAGTAGTTTTTCTACCCGCAGAATAATCTGAATAAGCCTGCAGGTAACGGTTAGCAAAAACGACATCCAGTCTTTCCATCCTGGGGCCATCTGCAAAAAAACCTGTACTGATTCCATTGGCTACGGCCTCAGTCATCAATTTATACAGCACGGCAAAATAACCAAGTCGGGATTTTTTTTGTTTACAATCAGCAATGACCTGGTCAAGAAAAGCCATTACTTCCTGGATATTATTTGCCTGCATAAAAGAAAGATTAAGTAATTATTCGATGAAGAATTACTAATCTAAAACATTTACACTTTATCTACAACTACACGGTAGTATGGATCTTCAATAATATTTACATCAATAATTTTTTCTGCATTGCTCAGCAGCAAGCGGCAGTCCTGGCTTAGGTGGCGCAGGTGAAGTTTTTTATTCAGCTTTTGGTAGCGTGCAGTCAGTTTATTTAGCGCTTCAATTCCGCTCATATCTACCACTTTACTTTCTTTAAAATCAATGATCACTTCATTCGGATCATTGGTCACATCGAATTTATCATTAAAGGCAGTAACGGAGCCAAAGAAGAGCGGCCCGAAGATTTCATAATGTTTTGCTCCAGCCTCATCAATGTATTTTCTTGCCCTGATTCTTTTGGCACTTTCCCAGGCAAAGACCAAAGCAGAAATGATGACACCAACCAATACAGCAAGCGCAAGATTGTGCAGGAGAACAGTGATAGCTGCAACTAAAATCCCTACAACAATATCATGTGTCGGCATTTTACCAATCATCTTAATGCTTGCCCACTCAAAGGTTCCGATTGCTACCATTACCATAACACCTGTAAGTGCAGCCATAGGAAGTTTTTCTATGAGTGAGGCACCAAACATGACGAACACCAGCAGCATAACTGCGGCAACAATGCCTGATAACCTTGCCCTGGCGCCGGATGAAATGTTGATCAGGCTCTGACCAATCATAGCACAACCACCCATACCGGAGAAAAAGCCACTTAGGATATTTGCTGCCCCCTGCGCCACAGCTTCTTTATTTCCTCTACCCCTTGTTTCGGTGATCTCATCTATTAAGTTCAGGGTAAGCAGACTTTCTATGAGTCCGACACCCGCCATGATAAGGGCATAAGGGAAAATTATTTTCAATGTAGCGATATCAAATGGTAACTCCGGAATATGAAATGGTGGAAAACCTCCCTGTATAGATGCAAGATCTCCTACAGTCCTGGTAGGGATACTAAAGCCAATAACGATGGCAGAAACGATCAAAATAGCTGCAAGTGAAGAAGGAAAAACTTTAGTGAGTTTTGGTAATCCCCAAATGATAAGCATAGTGAGTAATACCAGGCCAAGCATAGCAAAGAGTGCATTTCCCTGCATCCACTGCAGGTTTCCGGCAGTATCTGTTACTTTAAACTGTGATAGCTGCGACATGAAAATAATGATAGCAAGACCATTTACAAAACCAAACATAACCGGATGTGGTACCAGCCTGATAAATTTTCCAAGCCTGAGAAAACCCACGATCAATTGTATAATTCCGGCAAGAATAACTGTTGCTAAAATATATTCCACGCCGTGACTGAGAGAAAGTGCCACTAACACTACCGCAACTGCGCCGGTAGCTCCTGAGATCATTCCCGGTCTGCCACCAAACACAGCAGTGATCAGTCCCATCATGAAGGCTGCATATAAACCTGTAAGTGGAGAAAGACCAGCAATGAATGCAAAAGCAATAGCTTCTGGTATCAGCGCCAGGGCTACAGTAAGTCCGGAAAGTATTTCTGTTCTGTAATTTACTTTTTGGGAAAGGTCAAAGATTTGCAACCGTTGTTTCATCAAAAATTATTTGCGGGATGTTTCGTATTTAAGAAAGCCGCAAAACTAATGATATAATTTTTAGTGCTTAAAGACAGGAAATAGATAAAAAGGTCTGACCACTTGAATAAATATCAGGAGTGAAACTTTTCACCATTGATCCATACTTCTGCAATATGATTTGAGCCGAAACTATAGAAAAGATATGCCAGCGACGGTACAGCTGTCGTGATAATGAAATTTGCTTTTTTGTCTTTTGAAATACTTCCTACTTCATTTTGCAAGCCAAGTGCAAATGCTCCATTGATGGTTCCTGCATTGATCACTTCTTCTGGCAGCATTTTCATTTGAATACAACTCAGCGCAGCTACAAAATTCATATTGCCGCTGGGAGAAGAACCGGGGTTATAATCACTGGCAAGCGTAACTGCAGCTCCGGCATCTATCAATGCCCTTGCCGGCTGATAAGGCATTCTCAGAAAGAATGCTGCTGTGGGCAGTAAGGTAGCTCCGCCTTCAAACGAGCCTAATAGTTCTATATCATTTGTGGTGAGTGTTTCTAAATGGTCAAGAGAAAGCGCATTTAATTCTATGCCTGCTTCTATGCCACCAATGCTGTTTAATTGGTTAACATGCAGTTTTGGTCGCATCCCATATTTAGCGGCTTCCTTACAAATCGTTTTTGTTTCTTCCGGAGAAAAGAAACCCGTTTCACAAAACACATCCACATAATCCGCTAATTTCTGCTCCGCTATTACCGGAAGCATTTCTGTAAGGATTTCGTTTATATAGCCATCATGATTTTCCCTGTAATGAACCGGGTAGGTATGCGCTCCAAGAAAACTTGCTTTTACCGGTATTGGAGAAAGCTCTTTTAATTTATTGATGACCCGAAGCATTTTCAACTCAGCTGCAGGAGTAAGTCCATAACCACTTTTTATTTCGATAGCTCCGGTTCCTAACTTGATCAGTTCATTTAATTTATGTAAGGAAATTTTCACCAGTTCATCTTCGTCCATCTCCTGCATTTTTTTTGCAGAATTTAAAATACCACCACCATGTGCTGCAATTTCTGCATAAGAAAGTCCTTTTAATTTATCTACAAATTCATCTTCCCTGCTTCCGGCAAAAACAAGGTGTGTATGGCTATCTACCCAACACGGCAGTATGCATTGGCCACTTACATCTTGAACTTCTGCAGGAGCATACTCATTAAAATCGATTGATTTCATCTCGCCATAATCCTCTATCAATCCATGATTGGTGAGTAAAAAAGCATCTTGTATGATACCTAAATCCTGGAGTGCTTTACCTCTTTTCTGACCGGGGTGCTCTCCCACTCCGGCAAGGATATGTATATTGATAAATAAATGTTTCACTTCGATGAATGTATTAAATGCTATAATTTTTCCCAAATATCCTGTGCAAACATTTCCAGTGAAGGATCTCTTGCACCCATTAGTAACAATACTGTTTTATCTGCAAAATGAGGCCTGATCTTTTCCAGAACTTCATTCCTGTCTTCTACAAAAAAAGCATTCTTTCCAAGTTCCTTTATCCCTTCCACCAGGTCATTCGCTGAAATATCTTTTACTGCAGTACCGCCGGCATAATATATTTCGCTCATCCATATTTCATCTTCGCTTCTTACTGCTGCTGCAATTTCTTTGATAAAATCATCTTTCAAAAACCTTGTAGGCTGATAGCCATGCGGCTGAAACCAGGCAATTACTTTTGGTGCAAGACTGCTGCAGGCTTTGATGCTGGCAGCACATTTAGCAGGATTGTGTGCGTAATCATCTACAAGGATCACCCTATTTTTTTCTCCAAAAACCTGGTGCCGCCGGTAAATACCCTCAAAAGTTTGTAGTGCTTCTGCACAGGTTTGTAATGCAACTCCCGCCAGCCGACATGAAGCAACTGCAGCCAATGCATTTTGCATGTTATGCTCGCCGAGCATTTTTAGTGTAAATGAGACATCATCAATAGTAAAACTTTGCAGGTACCCGTTTTGTATATAGTCATTGGCAAATGTGCCTGAATCTTTTCCGAAATCAAACTCCGCATTTGCCGAAAGCTTTGCTGATAAAACGTTTTCACGATTTACAATAAAATAGTTGCGGGTATTTTTTTTAAAAGTTTCAAACAAGTCCATCAGTTCATCAATGTCCTGGTGGTCTTTATCTACATTTAGCAACACACCTATTTCCGGATGATATTTTACTACACTGCCATCACTCTCATCTGCTTCTATCACCAGCCATTCACCAGCGCCATTTTTTGCGTTTCCAAGTTCACCTTTTTTAATCAGGGAGGTTAAGCCGGCGCCGGTAATGACTCCAGGTTCTTTGCCTGCATATTCCAGTATATGGAAAACCATTGCAGCAGTAGTGCTTTTACCGGAAGTACCTGCAATAGCAATTGTTTTTTTTGTATCAGAAATCATTGCAAGCAGATCGCTTCGTTTTAGCAAAGGAATATTTTGATCTTTTGCTGCTTTTACATCAGGAACAGTGTCTTCAATAGCAGTGGAGGCTATTACAACATCTACATCATCATTTATCCCTGAACCATCTTGTAAAAAACATACTATACCTAACATCATTAATTTTTCCTGGACATCACCCGGATTTTTAAGATCAAAATTCCTATCGCTGCCGCTGATTTTTTTGCCTTGCTGCACCAGGTATATAGCCAAAGCGCTCATTCCGGCCCCGGCTATTCCTATAAAAAAGAAAGCGTTGTATCCTGACAATTCTTTTTGTTCTTCCATGAATTGATTTTTCTTTAAAAATTTTCTAACGCTTCTAATTGGGTTTTATAATCGAACTGAAGATCGGGATGTAAAGATGCATAAATAACTTCTATCTTTTTTGTGACAGAAGAGAACATATTCTTTATCTGCTGTACTTTTTTAAAAGAAGCAGGAACACCCTGCAATAGTTGGCCGAGGTAAATATAGATCTCCAGGTTGCTCGAAGGCACTGAAGTATATTTTGTATACCTGCCTGCCAGCCTGATCAACTTTCGAAGTCCTTTTTTTGCAAAATAGGCAGTTGATGAATTAATTAGTGCATATTGTTCATCTAAAACTGCCTTTATGTCCTGCACAAATTCCTGTTCTTCATCTTTATAAAATAAAAGATAGGTAGCTAGCTCTTTTGCTTCTTTTTTAAATTTGACCAGGCGCAAACAAATTTCCTGCACCTGTGCTGCATTTAGGGTCTGCATTTCATCTTTTATTTGTTTTACAGAAGCTGCTTTCATACGTGAAAAGTAACATAAAACTTCACAGCAGAAAAACTAATATTTAGCTCTTTAACAAGGGCAAAAATCATTTGGCACAGTTTTTATCTATTATGAGTGAAATCATTATAAAATCTAATACTTCTAAACCCTCACGCAAGTGAAACTAAAATCAAAAATTATGAAAAAGATACTTTTAATAGCGGCAATAGCAATATCCTTTGTAGCTTGTAAAAGCAAGGATACGAGTACAACAAATAAAGACCTGCTTATGCTTACTGATTCCAGTAATGCTAGCAGTTATCTTACTGATACTGGTGTAACAGTAAATGCTGCTGTAGTTCCAGTTACTCCTGCCCCACAAGTGATAGAGAAGACAACTATAATTTATAGAGATAATCCAAGAAGTGGCTCGGCAAATAATAGTAACAACAATACTTCTACAGGAACCTCTTCATCTACTACTACCGCTCCTCAAAGAGACGGCATAAGTAAAGCTGCCAAAGGCGCAATTATTGGTGGTGTAGGTGGTGCTATAGGTGGTGCTGTGATTGGTAAAAATGCCAAAGGTGCTGCAGTAGGTGCTGCAGTAGGTGCTGCGGGTGGTTATATCATTGGCCGTAGTAAGGATAAAAAAGATGGCCGGGTTCAATAAACTCTGCTTTACATAAATTAATTTTGCAGAAGCACTTGCCAAAAGCAGGTGCTTCTTTTTTACGCTAAAAAAAATATAGATGTCAGCTTGCACTTTCAGTGTTTCTTTTACAGGATCAAAAGAAGCCATTCTAAATAAAACAAAAACAACCATAGAGAAACAAGGCGGAACTTTTCACGGAGATGAGAACGCCGGCAGTTTTCACCTAAGTGTTATGGGCTACACTGTTACAGGTGGCTATACAGTTCAGGAAAACACACTTGAAGTAATGATAGATGAGAAACCAATGCTTATCCCCTGCTCTGCAATAGAAAGTTTTCTGCAGAGTCAAATCAATAAATAATTAAAGTTTAAGATTTACATCATGATCTTTACGACCAGCTCTTTTAGCAGGGCTGCATCGCTATAGCCTGTTGCCCCGATTCCGATACTTTTGAGGTTGTATAAGTGTATCAGCAGCAGCATATTTTCAATCCCAGTCTGACCGTAATTTTTCATCATTTGCTTGCCTTGTTGCAGGGAAGAGGCATTATAATAAAATAATGGCTTGAGGGCATTATCAGATTTATCTTTCATACCGAATGCAGCATAAGTCTTACTGAGCATAGCATATAAAGTCGGGATGATATAGTGTATAGGTCCGGCCTTTGGGTTTCCTTCAAAGTAATTGATGATCTTTATTGCTTTGAACATATCCCTGGAAGCAACAGCATCCTGTAACTCGAAAACATTGTACTCTTTGCTGATACCAATAAATGACTCAATATCATTTTCATCGATCGTTTTTTTATTATCAAGATTTACAATGATCTTTTCCAATTCGTTTGAAATACGGCTCAGGTCATTGCCAATATGCTCCTGCAGTAAGGCTACCGACTTTGGCTTTATAGTATAGCCTTTTGCTTCTACCTGTGTTTTTATCCAGGCAGGCAATTGCTCTTCCGTCATTTTATTGGCAATAAAATGAATTGTTTTTCCCTGAACTGTTTTATAAAAAGTTTTTCTTTTGTCAATTGTTTTCTGTTTGTGCGCTACTATCAAAATAGTAGAGGCCAATGGTGCATTCAGGTAAGCTGAAAGTTGCTCAAGGTCTTTCATTTGTTGTGCCTCTTTCAGGATGATGAGTTGTCTCTCGGCAAACATAGGATAGCGTCTGCAGGCATTTATGACATCCCTCCAATCTGCATCCTTTCCATAAAAAATCGTTAAATTGAAGGATTTTTCTTCCTCTGACAAAATGTTTTCTTCTGCAAAATCAGTAAGTTCATCTATATAGAAATCCTCTTCTCCTTCGAGCCAGTAGATTGGAGAATAGGTTTTCTTCTTCCAATCGGTAATAATTTTGTCAGTGGAAATAGCCATTATGATGAATTCTGTTTGCGCAAAACAAAGATAATTTTTTCACTATAAAAACCCTTTGGCATGTTTTTGGTTAATTGTGCAAAAAAATAATAAACGATTTGATATTAAGCTTTACCTGATCTTAATTTAGTAACAATAATTAAAAATATTTATTATGGCTTTCGAAAACTTTCCACAAGCAGACCCTCAGACAACTGAGACCACGGCAACTACTACTACCGGGAAAAACAAAAAATTTGTTATCCTTACGTCGATACTTGTTGCAGCACTTTTAGGTACATGGGGCTATATTCTTTTTGATAAGAATAAAACAGCAGAAACCATTGTACAGAAAGACAACACTATCGCCACCACTTCCTCTCAGAGAGATGAATTACAGAAAGAGCTGGAAGATGCAACCATGCGTTATGACATGCTGAAGACAACTAACTCTAAAAATGACAGTACAATTACTGCAAAAGACAGAGAGATTGACGAGAAAAAAGCAAGGGTTTCTCAACTACTTAGTAAGGTTAATGCAACACAGGATGAGCTTGGTGAAGCCCGTCGATTGATTGCATCTATGAATGGTGATATCGAAGTATATAAAAACCAGGTAGCAATTTTACAGGGACAAAAGGTTCAGTTAATCCAGGAAAAAGCAATGGTAACCACCCAGCGCAACCAGGCATTAAAAGAGTATGATTCTGCAACAATGGTGATCAAGCAAAAAAATGACTTACTTGAAGTAGGATCTACTTTGCAGGCTACTAATTTCAACATTGTTGGAATTAATGAAAAAAGCAGTGGTAAGGAGAAAACGACTACTACCGCTAAAAAAGTAGATAAGCTTAGAATAACTTTTGATCTTGCAGAAAACATGATAGCTTCCACTGGTGCAAAAGAAATCTATGTTCGTATCACTGCTCCGGACGGTAGTGTAATTGCAGTTCCTGCTTTGGGTTCCGGAACTTTTGTAACCCGTGATGGTGATCAGAAAACATATACTCAGAAATTGAACGTAAAGTATACGCAGAATATGAAGAAAACAGTTTCTTTTGACTGGGATCAAAATGCTGACTTCTTGAAAGGGGATTATAAAATTGAAGTGTATAATAATGGATTTAAAGTAGGCGATGCTTACAAGCCCCTGAAAAAAGGCGGATTGTTCAGCTAACAATATTTATCCATTATCCTTTCGAAATAAATTATTAGCAGCCATTTGGCTGCTTTTTTTGTTTTAGAACAAAGCCCTGATAGATGCTCTGCCCGTATGGATTACATCTGTAGTGCCTGGTTTCCTTCCTTCGTATTGAAGGCTTACTTCTATGTTTCCGCCAACCCTCCTGGTATATTCAGCATTCCATAATAAATTCTTCCCGGGGAGTAACCCATTCAGCAAAATGTACCCAACAGTTGAATTCTCTGACCCGGTAAAACCATCAAACTGAATTTGGTTATAAGTAAATTTAAGGTTGAGGCTGCTATTGGCCATTACATTATATTTTACTTCTGTACTCAGGGAATTACTTATTGCTTTTTCCAAGGAATCTATTTGATTCTTTTTGTTGCTATATATATAAGAAAGCGTAGCCCGGAGCTTTGATTTATATACATAAGAGATATTCGGTTCCACTTCGTATTGCTTAACTAAATAATTCCTGTTATTAAATTTTATTCCATTTGTATTCAATTGATTTTTTGCTGTCCGAAAAACAAAGTTTGTTACAAAACTCCGGTTGATATTCACCCTGACTTTTGACGAATATCTTTCCAGCGTACGGTTTTCATAGCCATAACTAAGCAAGGCTTTATTGCTGGATTTGCTGTGTGTAAAATCCAGTCCCCACTTGGTACTTGTACGGTTATAGAATAAAGTATTAGAAAAGTACGCCGATAAAGAAATGAGGGAAGTATCTGAGATTGGTTTGCCAAATGGGTTAAACAGAAAATTTCCACTGGCTACATCTTTTTTATTTATTTGTAAAGAAGAAGAGGTATTACTCCTGGCTATGATCCTGGCAAATTTTCCGAGGTCATTACCTTTTAAAATTGATTTGGGATCCAGGTTGATGCTATAATTGAATTGCAAATAATTTGCTTTGATATATTGTTGTCCTGGCGTAAAAATCCTGATGTATTTTTTCTGGTCCTGGAAAAAAGCTTCTTCAAATTCATTGAGCTCTTCTAACCCATTGTTGTTGTAATCTATCCAGGTATATTGGCCCTGCCCTGCAGGAACCTGTATATAACTAAACTCCCGTCTTTGTTCCTGTCCACTTCCAATTTCGTATAAAACATTTCCACTAAGAAAACCGTCAAACTCACTTACATAATACTCCACACGCCCAAGCAGGCTTTTGTCAGATTGCAGGTTGCTGATTGCAGGATTTAATACCTGAAGTTTACGATAGGTAGCATTGAACTTAAACTGGTGGTGTTCATTTTTTAATAATTCTATAAATGCATTATAATTATTGCTCCTGTCAGTAGCTTCCAGCTTATTTTGATAAGGTACCAGGTTTCTGCGGTAGAAGTAATTAGCTCCCCATTTATTAAGTTTTGATGGTTCAGATTTAATGTAAGCCTGGTACACATCAAAGCCAAAGCTTGTGCTGGTGAGTGAATCTTCTGCCTTGTAGCGGGTGTTGTTGTATTCTCCAAAATAAGTAACACCCGTTTCTAGTTTTTTAAACTCAACAAGCTCTTTTTTAATATCAATCAATGGACGAAAAAAATCGCCGCTGTAGCCCGTTCCTTTAAAACTGGTAAGACTTGAATTTGTAGAAAAGATGAATCCTTTTATGTTGTGCTTATTAGCTAAAACCTGCCTCATCCCATTATATCCATCACCCCTGTTGTAGTTCACAGCATCATATTGAAGAAAGTTTTGGAGACTATCATATAGTTTTGTTTTTGCAGAAATTAATGTTTCTGTGGCAGGAGACGCTATAAAAAAAGGTAGCCCCCAATCCCTGTAAAATTCAACATTTCTCAATCTCTCCAACGGCTTGAAATTATCCTGCACATATTCTATACCCGCCGTTGATTCCAATAAAAGTTCCTTATTCATCAGGCGTATTTTCCTGGCAAAGTCATCTACAAAAAATCTACCGGCAAAACCTTTGTTGTCCTCTTTATCCTTTGAGGAAAAAAGGTTTACATCATAATTACTGAGTGCTACCTCGGACCTTAATTTAGTATTGGTACCTATTAAATAATCTCCACCTAATGTAAACACCTGTAATTGCTTGGGAGTAACCAACAGACTGACTGCCCCCCAATCTCCCTGGGGATTTCCTAAGGCATCGGGTGAAACCCATTCAAACACCCGCCCATTAGTTGCATTAAAAAGCTGCCTGTAATTTCCTTTGCCAGGGCCGAGGTAAGAGAAAGCAGGATTGTACAATGGTTGACTGTTATCTGTAGATTGAACAAAGACCGAATCATGCAAAAAACTGTAATAGACTGTATCTCTTTTTTCATACAGAATTTTACCCGGAGCAAATGTATCCCTTACTGCTGTTTCGTACAGTGCATTGTTGATACTATCTCCTATCTCGAATAAGAATTGTTTTTGGGCAATAGAAAGCGTCTGATCTATCGCACTATTCTTCGCATCCGTATTGGAATAAGCACCCAGGTATATATTTAGTTTCTTAGAAATGTTTATATCATCTGTGGCGTATAAAGAACTGTTCAGGTAATTCCTGTCAGCGTACTCAAATTCAATTTGTATTCTCAGGTCTTTTGTGATCAGTTTTTTTTGGGTAAACGTAACCTCTGCAGTATTGTAATTGATCACATAATCCTGGTCTTCCCCTCTCTGCTGAAGTATTCCATCTATGAAAACCCTCTCGGTATTTGGCAAGACCACAAAGAACAATTCATTATTAGCACCTGTAAGCCTGTATGGCCCCTGGTTACCTTCTATCGGGTTGATAATATTCCTGTTGAATTTTCCTTTTGCAATAGCACCGCTTATGAGTAAGGAATTACTTATTGATGGAGTAATTTTATTTTCGGTAATGAATGATGCGCCTTGTAATCTTTTATAAAAATTTAGAAAATAATTCTTGCTTTGCCGGATATCTATATCTCCCAGGTTCAACTGCCAGGTCTTCTTTTTTACCTGTAAAAAAATACGGTCAAATTCTCTTAGATCCTGTGTATTTCCATCTGGCTGAATGGGAATATTGTTATCTGAAACTGCTGCAGTGAGCTCCAGGCTATCACCAATAAAACCATGAATCTGCAGGTTCATCGCACTATTTACTACTGCATCCTGGCTGTTTCCAAATGCAATGGCACGACCCAGGCTGCCTTCAGTATGCAGTGTGCCAAAATCAAGAATAGGATTTTCCTTATTGGTATTGGTTCTTGCCTTGTATGGTCGCTCAGCCAGGAAACGAAACCGGATACTATCATAATTAAAATGATAAGATTTTGCGGCAAGGTTGTAAGGAAACACCCTGTAGGTTACATAAATACTGTCAGGTATTTCATTCAGCTGCCAGTAAAGGCTGGCATTTACTTCATCCAGCATATAAGCATCAGAAGGAAAACCCTGCAGATAAAAAGTAGCAGGAACAATACTATTGGAATCTATTTTGGTTAAAGGAAGAACAGGAGAAATCCATTTTTTTACCAGGTTAGACGCAGGAAGCTGGGCAAGGGCAGATTGAAAAATGCCCAATGCAATAATTAAAGTGAATAAATAAAAATATGGTGATCTATTGTTCAACAGCAGTTAGTATTCAGTGGATATACGTAATAAAACGATGGAAAATTTGAAATCATACACAGGCTGCAAAATTCTTTTAAAAAATTGTGTATGAAGATACTAAAATATTGCGGCAAGCTATTTTGGAAACAATAAGAATTGCATAAAAAAACCCCGTAAAACGGGGTTCTATCAATTACTAATTCAATTTAAATGTTATTCTCCTGCACCTGCGCCAGCATGCAGGTATTCTCTGTTCAAACGTGCTATATGTGATACTGATATACCTTTAGGACATTCAGCTTCGCAAGCATAAGTATTGCTGCAGTTACCAAATCCTTCTTTATCCATTTGTGCTACCATGTTCAAAGCCCTGGATTCACGCTCGGGACCTCCCTGGGGTAATAAAGCCAACTGGCTGATCTTAGCACTGGCAAATAACATGGCACTGCCATTAACACAAGCAGCAACACAAGCACCACAACCAATACAAGCTGCAGCCATAAAAGCTTCGTCACTATTCTTTTTATCTACAGGAATCGCATTTGCATCTACAGGGTTACCTGTATTTACGCTAACATAGCCACCTGCCTGCATGATACGGTCAAAAGAAGAACGATCAGTCACAAGGTCTTTTATTACTGGAAAACCTACACTTCGCCATGGTTCCACTACGATGGTATCTCCATCTTTAAAAGCACGCATATGCAGCTGACAGGTCGTATTTTGCTGCCATGGACCATGTGGCTGTCCATCTATATACATGGAGCATGAGCCACAAATTCCTTCCCGGCAGTCATGATCAAAAGCTATTGGCTCTTTCCCATCCTCTATTAATTTTTCATTTAAAACATCAAACATTTCCAGGAAACTCATCTCAGAGGAAATGTCATTTACTTTATATGTTTCAAACTTCCCTTTAGTCTTCGCATTTTTTTGCTTCCATACTTTAAGGCTCAGATTCATATTATAATGTTCCATAGTTTCTCTTTTCTTCCGTTATTTCTAAAAATATTAATACTCAGTAATTCTACTTGTAACTTCTCTGTGTCGGTTTAACAATATCAAAATGCAAAGGTTCTTTATGTAATTCCCATCCTTCTGCTTTGTATTCCCAGGCGGATACATAGCTATAATCTTCATCATTTCTTTTTGCTTCACCTTCTTCTGTCTGGCTTTCTTCCCGGAAATGTCCTCCACAGCTTTCTTCCCTTTCTAAGGCATCTATGCACATTAATTCTCCCAGTTCCAGGAAATCTGCTACCCTTCCTGCTTTTTCCAATTCTGAATTTAACTCATCGGCAGATCCCGGTACTTTTACATTTTGCCAGAAAGAAAACCTCAGGTCTCTTATTTCCTGGATAGCTTCCTTCAGGTCTTTTGCATTTCTTGCCATTCCGCATTTGTTCCACATGATCAGGCCAAGACGCTTATGAAAACTTTCAACAGTTTCTGTTCCATTTATGCTCAGGAATTTGTCAAGCTTCGTCTTCACTTCATTTTCTGCCTGCTCAAAAGCTTCATGTGTCGTTGGGATTGCAGCAGTTCTGATCTCATCTGCCAGGTAATTTCCCAGGGTGTAAGGAATCACAAAGTATCCATCAGCTAATCCCTGCATCAAAGCACTTGCCCCAAGCCTGTTAGCACCATGATCGCTAAA
>JBBQYS010000081.1:0-14789 GCA_038208485.1 Chitinophagales bacterium | reverse complement strand
ATGAGTGTACGAGATATGGGCAAGGCCAATTTTGCAGTGCTTCAGGATGACAGTGGAAAAATTCAATTTTATATAAAACAGGATGACATCTGCCCCGGAGATGACAAAACGCTGTACCAGACAGTTTGGAAAAAATTAATGGATATCGGAGATTTCATTGGTATTAAAGGATATGTTTTTACCACAAAGACTGGCGAGACTTCAGTTCATGTACAGGATTTTACTATTTTAAGCAAAGCACTTCGGCCATTACCGATTGTAAAAGAAAAAGACGGAGAATCTTTTGATGAAGTAACAGATGCAGAATTCCGCTACAGGCAGCGATATGCAGACCTGATCGTAAATCCCGGCGTGAAAGAAGTTTTTCTGAAACGTACAAAAATGGTGAATGCCATCAGGAGTTTTCTAAATGAGCATGGAGCTATTGAAGTAGATACTCCTGTTTTGCAAAGTATACCCGGTGGTGCAGCAGCCCGGCCATTTTCCACGCACCACAATGCTTTGGATGTACCTATGTATATGCGTATTGCAAATGAACTTTACCTGAAAAGACTTATTGTTGGTGGATTTGAATGGGTATATGAATTCAGCCGCAATTTTAGAAATGAAGGAATGGATAGAACACACAACCCGGAATTTACGGTGTTGGAATTTTACACTGCCTATAAGGATTATGAGTGGATGATGAATGTAACAGAGCGATTACTCGAATCTACGGCAATAGCTACAAATGGGACTGCAGAAGTTCCAGTGCCGGGTAGTGAAGGTTCAGAAGTTAAAATAAGTTTCAAAGCACCGTACAAAAGAATTACCATGTATGATGCCATTAAAGAACATACCGGCATAGACATTAGCGAAATGGATGAAGATGGCATCAGGCAGGCTTGTGGCACTATGGGTATTTATGCAGATGTGAAATGGGGAAAAGGAAAACTCATTGATGAAATCTTTGGCAGCAAATGCGAACAGCATTATATACAACCAACTTTCATCACAGACTACCCTGTAGAAATGAGTCCGCTTACCAAGAAACACCGCAGCAAACCTGGATTGGTAGAGCGCTTTGAGCTGATGATAAATGGTAAGGAAATAGCAAACGCCTATAGTGAGTTAAATGACCCAATAGAACAAAGGGCAAGATTTGAAGAACAAACCAAGCTGATGGAAAGAGGTGATGATGAAGCAATGTTCATAGACCATGACTTTCTTCGTGCCCTGGAATATGGCATGCCACCAACAAGTGGAATTGGTTTTGGGATAGACAGGCTTTGCATGCTGCTCACCGGACAAGTGAGTATCCAGGATGTATTGCTTTTCCCGATGATGCGACCAGAAAAAGAATCATAAGAATTTTCATTATCATATTTTCTTGAGACAGGGAAAACGGAGACTATCAATTCAACCATTTAACAGGAAATGGATGGACAAAGCGTAGGCAGTAGCCACAGTTTTATGTTGGTAGGGGTATGAAAAATAAATCAGTTCTGTAACAACTCATGCCCTGCATGCTGAAGCAAAAAAATAATGGAATTAAAATCTTTGCTTATTGTGAAATTTGCTGGCAGTAATTTTCTTACGTTCGGTTATATTACCTTTAGCGAATGAGAAAATTGTTGTTCTTATTCCTGTTTTTTATTTGTGTAAAATCTGCCACCGCTCAGCAACTTACAGGTTTCTGGGAAGGTATTTTATACAATGACAGTACCGGGCAGAATTATATTTATGATATTGCTATTTCTGAAAAGAATGGAAAACTTTCTGGTTTCTCCCGCACAGGATTTATCATTGATGACCAGATCTATTTTGGAGTAAAAAAATTATCGCTAAAAAAAATAGATGGTAAAATCCTGATCAAAGATGAATACCTGATCAGCAATGATTATCCTATTGCACCGCCAAAAGGGATTGGCCAGCTTAGTGTTTTGCAACTTTCTGTTGATGGTGCAGATAGTATCCTCGCCGGAGAATTTTCTACCAATGCTACAAAAAAATATAGTCCTGTTACAGGGAGTCTTAGGCTCATTAAAAAGAATGGAATTAAAAACGCCTACCTGCTTCCTCACCTGGCAGAGCTCGGCCTGGATAAAGATTTATCTTTTTTACCGGCAGATGCCCCGGCTTCTCCAAAACCATTGCCAGTGAAGGAAAAATCAACAATGCGTGACCTGAATGCCGACCTCAGCAAAAGAAAAGACGTCATTCAGCAACAAATATCCTTCAGCAGCGATTCGCTTTATTTTAGTTTATACGATAATGGAGAAGTGGATGGAGATACTGTCACTGTTTTCCTGAATGACAAACCCATTTTAATCAACCAGGGCCTGAGTACAAAGGCATTAAAATATTCGCTATCTACCAAAGAGCTTGGTTCAGCGTTTTCCATTAAAATGTTTGCAGAAACGTTGGGAACAATTCCGCCAAATACGGGTTTACTTATTGTGCAGGATGGAAAGCAGCGGCATGAAATTCGGTTTAGTGGAAACCTGGAGGAGAATGCGGTGGTGGAGTTTAAGAGACAGGGGGAAAGTAAAAAATAAAAAATAAAAAATACAGATCCCGAAAGGTTATAGTATGAGAAATAAGCAATTGTTCAAAACATTAATTTTCGCTTAACTCTTTTATTTTTTGGTTCTAAATAATATAAAAATGGAAACGGACAAAACTGAACAAATAAAACTCACTTCATATAGTCGTGGTGCAGGTTGTGGCTGTAAGATAGCACCGAATGTGCTGCAGGAGATCCTGGAAACCAGCAGCGAAAAACTTACTGACCTGAACCTTATTGTAGGGAACGGCGCAAATGACGATGCAGCAGTTTATGACCTCGGAGATGGAAATGCTTTGATCAGCACCACTGATTTTTTTGCACCCGTTGTAGATGATGCTTATGATTTTGGCAGAATTGCTGCAGCCAATGCCATCAGCGATGTTTATGCCATGGGCGGAAAACCCTTAATGGCTATTGCCATACTCGGCTGGCCGGTAGAATCCCTTCCTGCGTCATTAGCAAAACAAGTATTGGAAGGTGCAAGAGCAGTATGCACTAAGGCAAATATTACACTTGCCGGCGGACATAGCATAGATGCCAAAGAACCTTTTTTCGGGCTTAGTGTAAACGGTCTTGTGGCAAAACAAAACCTCAAAAAAAACAATACTGCTAAAGAAGGCGATCTGCTTTTTCTAACTAAAGCGATCGGTACCGGAATTCTAAGCACTGCACAGAAAAGAGAGAAAATTAGCCAGGAGCACCAGCAGGAAATGATAGATCAGATGTCAACCCTCAATAGCATAGGAAGCGAACTGGCAAATATCAAAGGAGTAAATGCCATGACTGATGTTACGGGTTTTGGCCTGCTTGGTCACCTGATAGAAATGGCAGAAGGTGCCGGACTTGGTGCAGAAATTAATTACAATAAAATTCCCGTAATGAGCGGTGTGAGGGAATACCTGGCAGAAAGAATTGTACCCGATGCGACCTACAGGAACTGGAATAGTTACAGTAAAAAAGTAAGTTTTGCCAAAGGACTAAATGTGATGGAAGCCTTTAATCTTTTACCCGATCCACAAACTAACGGAGGATTACTTATTGCAGTTAGTGAAGATGCTGTACCAGAAATTGAAGCATTATTTCATAAAAATGGGTTTGAAAATTTTGTACAACCAATTGGCAAAATGATTTCTTCATCAGCTGATAAATTCATCTCAGTAGTTTAATTAAGGGATTTTCTATCTAAATTAACTAACAACCGTTAGTTTTTTTGTATCTTTATATTCTAATAAATAAGCTCATGGAACTACACGATTTGGAACAAAAATTCCAGGAAAAAATAGAGAAGGAAATTAAAATAGAACCAAAGGATTGGATGCCCGATGCCTACCGTAAAACCAATGTGCGGCAGATGAGCCAACATGCACATAGCGAAATAGTGGGTATGTTGCCGGAAGGCAACTGGATCACAAGGGCTCCTTCATTAAAAAGAAAAGCAATCTTAATAGCAAAAGTGCAGGACGAAGCCGGACATGGTTTGTACTTGTATTCCGCCGCTGAAACACTTGGTACAAGCAGGGAGCAAATGATAGATGACCTCCACAGTGGCAAAGCAAAATATTCTTCCATTTTTAATTATCCAACCCTCACCTGGGCAGACATGGGTGCAGTAGGCTGGCTGGTAGATGGTGCTGCAATATTAAACCAGGTAATGCTTTGCCGGACTTCTTACGGACCTTATGCGAGAGCAATGGTGCGCATTTGTAAGGAGGAAAGTTTTCACCAGCGCCAGGGATTCGAATCACTGATGGTCCTGAGCCGTGGAACGGAAGAGCAAAAAGCTATGTGCCAGGATGCTATTGACCGTTGGTGGTGGCCAAGCCTAATGATGTTTGGGCCAAAAGATGCTGAAAGCACAAATAGTGATCAGAGCATGAAATGGAAAATAAAAAGAAAGACAAATGATGAGCTGCGTCAGCAGTTTGTAGATATGGCTGTGCAGCAGGCAAAGGTTTTGGGTATGACCCTTCCGGATCCTGACCTGAAATGGAACGAAGAAAGACAACATTATGATTTTGGGGAGATAGACTGGAATGAATTCTGGAATGTGGTAAAAGGCAATGGCCCTTGCAACAAACAAAGATTAGAAGCAAGACGCAAAGCACATGAAGAAGGTGCCTGGGTAAGAGAAGCTGCTATGGCTTACGCTGAGAAAAAGAAGAATAAAGTAAATGCCAGATCTGTGCAGGAATTGCAACAGGCAGTAGCTTAAAATTGATCCCTAATTTCTTTATAAATGGAAACACGTGTAATAAATATCGACCCCGAAATTTTAGGTGGCACTCCTGTTTTTTTGGTACAAGGGTTCCTATTAAAAACCTGTTCGATTGTCTGGAGAGTGGTGAATCAATAGATTTTTTTTTAGAAGACTTTGATGGGGTTATCCGTGAACAGGTTTTAAAAATCCTGGAAATGTCACAAAAATTGATAGAAACATCCTCAAATATTTTCAATGAAAATTTTGCTGGATGATGTGCTACAAAACACTTGAAAAAATTTCTTTCAGACCATGAGGTTTCTACTGTTAGAGAAATGATTTGGAGTGGCACAAAAACTGGAAAACTGTTGGCCTTGTGTGTTGAACACAAATTTGAAATATTATTAAGTATTGATAAAAATCAACAGTTTTAGCAAAACTTAGAAAATTATCCTTTAGCTATTATAATTTTAAATAGCCCTTCCAGTAATATAGAAGAGCTTTCTGGATTTGTTGGAGCATTTAAATCACAATTGCCATTTTTGACAAAAAGCAAAGTTTACATAATCGAAAAATAGTCCCCTAAATTACTATCAGGAGGAGTTTTTTTTAATAAATATTGAAATCAATGAATACGTTAACTACTAAATTTTACTACGGTGATTTCGGAGGAGAAGAAACTGCCGGAGGAAATCAGGCTCACTCTACAGCTGACACAGAAAATAACTGGCCGCTATGGGAAGTTTTTATTCGCAGCCGCCAGGGACTTGACCACAAACATGCAGGTAGCCTTCATGCTGCAGATGCTGACATGGCGCTGGAAAATGCCCGTGACGTGTACACCCGCCGGCAGGAAGGCATCAGCCTTTGGGTAGTAGAAAGCAAACACATTCATGCCAGTAATCCCGAAGATGCAGATGCGTTGTACGAGCCTGCAAATGATAAGGTGTATCGTCATCCTACTTTTTATGATATCCCTGATGAAGTAGGTCATATGTAATTGTCAAATTACCATTTACAAACAAAAAAAAATTTGCATTGCCAGATAAAGAAATTCTATATAATTACCTGCTTCAACTTGCAGATAGCAGCCTGATATTAGCCCAGCAAAATGGGACATGGTGCGGTCATGGGCCAATCCTGGAGCAGGATATTGCCATCACTAATATTACCCTGGATCTGCTGGGGCAGGCCCGAAATTTTTACCAGTATGCTGCGGAGTTAGCAAATGAAATTTCAGGTAAAACTACTGCAACAGAAGACAGCCTGGCTTATGATAGAAATGAAAGAGAATATAAAAACCTGCTGCTGTGCGAACAGCCAAATGGTGATTGGGCACAAACAATTTTAAGGCAATTTTTTTATACAGTCTACTTAAAGAAATTATATGCAGCCTTAAGCAATTCTGATGATGCACGGCTTGCAGGCATTGCAGCCAAATCATTAAAAGAAATAAAGTACCATGAAACATGGTGCTCAGAATGGATAAACCGCCTCGGCGATGGTACAGAAGAAAGCCGTTCAAGAATGTTGAAGGCGCTTGAAGAGATCTGGCCGTATACAGGCGAAATGTTTCTGCCTTCTGCAGATGAAAAAACACTCATTCAATCAGGTTTTCTTCCTGATCTTTCAGCCATTGAAAAAGAATGGAAAGAAATAGTTAAAGAAGTGTTTGCGGAATCTGACCTGCCTTTTCCAGATGAAAAAATCTACATGCAGCAGGGAGGAAAAGAAGGAAAGCACACAGAAAAGCTAGGATTTATTTTAGCAGAAATGCAATACCTACAAAGAACTTATCCAAGTGCCGAATGGTAATCCCTTCATAAAAAAAAATATTGAATCATACAACTTCCATACAATCAGCACAGCTTATCAGTAAACTTTGGGAATTACTAGAAGGGATTCCCGATCCGGAGATTCCGGTATTGAGCATCCTCGATCTAGGGATTGTAAGAAATGTGGAGGTTGATGAAAACGGTCATATCACCGTCAGTATCACACCTACTTACAGCGGTTGTCCTGCTATGGATATGATCACTATAAATATCAAGCTCAGCATGTCTGCTGCAGGCTACAAAGACTATAGCATCAAACAGGTTTTATCTCCGGCCTGGACGACAGATTGGATGACAGAATCAGGAAAAATAAAACTGGAGAAATACGGCATAGCGCCACCAAATCCCAACGATGAACTTCCTGCCTGCCCGCAGTGTAAAAGCCCAAACACCAAACTCCTCAGCCAATTTGGTTCTACCGCCTGCAAATCATTGTACCAGTGCGAAGATTGCAGAGAACCGTTTGATTATTTTAAATGTCATTAAGATGGGGTTCTACCTTTCCATTTAAATTTTGAATTTCCGGGGAAGAATAGGTCGGTGCGCTGCACCTGATCTGTATTATAAACCTACGAGCTACAATGATAAACGGTGCTCTGCACCTGGAGAACCTGATACAATGAACCTCTACAGACATAAAAGCCATCGCTATTGTAAAGGAATAAAGCTATAGGGCATTACCTCTTTTTTCAATTCGGTTTGAATACTTCATTCAATATTCAATACTTCTTAATCTTTGTAGACCCTCAAATAATTACAAGACCAGGTGCAGCGCACCGACAATATTTGTAGCCCATCAAACAATCAGAAAATCAGGTGCAGCGCAACGACAATATTTGTAGCCCATCAAACAATCAGAAAATCAGGTGCAGCGCACCGACAATATTTGTAGCGCACAAACAATATTTGTTACGCACCGCCAATATTGTAGCCCGTTACATATTCAGAAGCAAAGGTGCAGCGCACCGACAATATTTGTTACGCACAAACAATATTTGTTACGCACCGCCAATATTTGTAGCCCATCAAACAATCACGTACATTAGCATATACCAAATTAATTTTAGCACCACCATGGCAAACACCTACACCCAATGTTATTTCCATCTTGTATTTGCGGTAAAACACCGCAAATCATTAATAAAAAAAGAATGGAAAAATGAATTAGAAAAATACATGACAGCAATAGTACAAAACCGCAATCATAAAATGCTGGCGATAAATTGTATGCCAGATCATATTCACCTGTTTATTGGATACAATGTAACTGATCTGATACCCGATTTAGTAGAAGATATAAAAACATCAACTGATTCATGGATAAAAAACAATAACCTCTCGACATCAAAATTCGCATGGCAAAATGGGTATGGCGCTTTTACACATTCAAGATCACAATTAGATACGGTGGTAAAATATGTGATGAACCAGGAAACCCATCACCACAAAAAAACATTCAAAGAAGAATATGTAGAACTACTCATAAAACACGAAATTGAATTTAAAGAGCAGTATGTATTTGAGTTTTTTGAAGACGTGCAGGGTTGGGAATAATTTTATTGTTATCGAACCTTGTTTTATTAATGAAATTATAAATAGGCCGGTGCGCTGCACCTGATCTATATTATAAACTTACGAGCTACAATGATTAACGGTGCTCCGCACCTAAAAAAACTTCTCTAAAAATGTGATGTATTATACAGCGGGATGCTAATTTCAAAAAAAAGAGACAACCGAAAAATTTTCATTCCTCTTCCAAAATTTACAAAAATCTCAAAACCTAAACCCCAAACAAATCCCCGACCTTACTCCTGCCCAAGGGCCATCAAAATTAATGGTGGCTCCATTATTATTTACATCGTAAGTAAATTTAGTAAGAGGGATATCCAGGTTATTCAATTCATTTCTTAATGACTGCTGTTCATCGGTAGTAAGTTTTTGCTGACCGGTTACATCACCTTTTGATATGCCATAGTTAGGACCCAGGAACCAGAGATCGAGGTAAACAAGTTTGCTAAGTTTAATATGCGTACCGATCATCAAACCCCCGGTGAACGTATTTACACTGCCGCTAAGAGGAATAGTTTTGGTGGTCCCTGCATCATCATATTCAAAAGGAAGTGTTGCCTTATACTGGGCAATGCTTACAAAGGGGCCAAGATAGAAACCCCTGAAAGCGCCTTTTCTGCCCAGGTAAAATCTAACCTCAGGCATGATTGCCTTGTTGCTCACAGAAATATTATTCAGTTGTCTTTCTATCTCAGGATCATCGGCTATATCGATAATAGCGGATTTTAGCGGAATATTGCCTTCCGGCATGAACCGAACTGTAGTAGCAATTGTAATTTTTCTGCCGATCGCACGCTCATATTGTACCGAAACATTTCTCAGTGCCAGTGCCGGCAGATTTATTTTCACTAAGTTTTTTCCAGGAGATGATACTGCATCTTTAGCCTCCTGGGCAAAAAGAATACTGCTGCTAAAAACTAAAAATAAGAATGCGAATACCTTTTTCATATGAGTGCGCTTTATGTATAATTGGTTTAAATTAATATTATAAACGGAAGATGATGATTTTTATTTGTTGTTGCAAAAAAAATAAATTTTTAAAGACAGAAGAGAAACTGGAGCAGTAGGAAAGCTACCACAAAGCATTATGTAAAAAAAGTGGATACAATCTAACGGATTGCACCTGCTTTGTTCACTCTGAAAAATTGCATACATAAATTATGAGTTGTGCTCAAAATAAAAAACCCCAATATTTCTATTGAGGTTTTTTCGTAGAAGAAAGAAATTTATTAATCTCTATTCAGTGGTATACCTACCGAAACAGAAAACGAACGATACTTATTTTTATCATCTGCCCTATTATTGGTTTGTGTAGAATTTATCTTGGCCAAACCCAAACCATAATTTACTTTTATTAGTAATGCAGAGAAATCAAGACCAGCACCTAGATTTACGCCATAATCAAATCTTTTCAGCCTGTCGTATGCCGCACCTTCCTGTGCAGAAGTAGTAGGATTGTCACTGCTGAATTTAATATTGGATTCAGAGGTTGATACCAAAGGCCCAATCTTAGTTTCAGTTTTTGATTTACCCCCAACTCCAATTGCCGCATAAGGACCGGCGTTTACAAAAATTCCTGTTTTCCCTCCGGTCGGAAATTTTACAATCGCATTTAGCGGCACCTGAATGTACAAGGGATTAAATTTCGCTTTTACATAATCATTCCCACCATTAAAATAAGTTTCTGCCTTTGCTCCCTGTCCCATCAGCTGAATGCCAGTTTCAAGATCAAAAACTTTTGAAATACCAAATTGGTTCATCAGTCCTACATTAAAAGTGGTGAGGGTATTGTTGTCTTCGACATCCCCATCAGCAGTGGTAGAAATATTGGCAAAATTTATACCTCCCTGGGCATAGAATGTTTGTGCTTTTGCAGCTACTGCACTTAGTGCTACGACTGCAATCATTAGTAATTTCTTCATTTGATTTTATTTAATTTTTTTGGTCAAAATGGAATATACCCCAGTAATTTTCTCTTTTGACTTGAAGATTAAAGACGGATATTTCACAAGATATTTATTTCGGAGGCCATAAAACAAACAGCCTGCCAGAAGTATCCGGCAGGCTGTTTTTTTGAAAATTTTTTTTATTGTTTGGGAATTATTTACTCAAATCCCTGAGTGCTGTAGTGTTTATAGTTACGGGATATTTCTTCTTCAGTGTTACTATCCATTCTTTTTCCAATACATCCTGGTAATCATTTATTACTAGTCCACGTGCATCTTCAAAACTGCGGATATCACCGGCAGGATAAATTTTCTTGTATAGAATAAAAGCTGACACGTCATCAGAATTCTGAACAATATCAGAATATGCACCCGGTACAGGATTTGGAGAATTTTTCTTTGCAATCAGCTGATCCAGCTCAAACCTGCCGCTATCAGCCACAATATTTCCTTCCATTTGCAACATGATATTCTTCCAGTCTGTACCTTTTTTAGAAGCGGCAAGTGCCTCCTCTGCTATCTGCTTTGAGGTGCAATTAAATATGATGGCATCTGCACTTTCGTTCCAGGTATATTTTGCTTTATGTGCTTCATAATACTTTCTAAGTGCAGGCTCATCTGCAGCAGCTTTGCCCCAAACTTTTTTATCCATTACCTCGAAAAGCATATTACCATCATTAAACTCTTTCAGCTGGTATTTAAAATCGGGGCTGTAGCTCTCCAGGTTAGATTTGTATTGCTGCAGCGAACGATATTTAATGAATTTTTTCCAAAGGTCCTGGTTTGTAAATGATGGGTCAGGCTCATGTGAACGATTGTATTCGTTTGCATATGCAATCCATTCTTCTGCAGTAACTTTTTTACCATCATTAAATGAAGCAATGGAAAAGTTTGCAGGCCTTTTATCACGAATAGGTTTACGCAACGAATCAGAAAGTATATTCACTACCCCTGCTGCATTTATACCCGGAGCAATTTTAAACCTCGTGATCTTTACAATCTCATCTTCGTACTTGTCTTTCTCCAAAGCCATCCGGGAATCATTACCAATCTTTAGTTTCAGCTCATACATATATTCTGCATCCAGGTCACTGGCAGGAATTTGTTTTACACTAATCCTTTTTACAATATGATACCCGTATTCAGTGAGAAACGGTTTGGAAATAGCTCCATTTTCATTAAGGGCAAAAACTTTATCCTCAAACAACTTGTCGTATTTTCCTGTACCAAATTCCGGCAAAATACCTTCTGCCAGGTTGGTGATGCGGTCGTTACTGAAATCCGCTGCGGCTTTTGCAAATGATGCTCCTTTTTGCAAAAGGCTATATACAGAATCGGCTTTGTGCTTTGTTGCATCTTTTTCTGCCGGTGTAGCATCTGGTGGTAGAGAAAAAAGAATCTGGGCTACCTTCCAGGTACCTGCTGCCGGGCGGGTGTCTGCTACTTTAAAAACATGCCAGGCATTGCCACGGGCATATGGCTTGCTGTAGCTGCCAGCCTTTGTATTATAAATAATATTTTCATATTCGTAGGGTACCGAAAATACGGTGAGGTAGCCCATATCACTCATTTTCAGGCCCTGGGTTTTTTCAGCATCTGTAATTTTATTTGCGGCTAGCAGATCATATGCTTTATTGATATTGGCTTTTGCTATTGCTGTATCTTCCAGCCCAAAAGGAATGCTGTAATGTATCACATGCAGGTCTTTCTGGCTGCGCACAAAAGCCTCTTGCTGCAATTTTTTTACCGAGGCCTCATCAGCCAAATAATTCTCCATGATCTGCACACGAAAATTTTCCACATCAGATTTTATATGCGGCATAGTATCCAGCCTCATGTCTTCGGCTGCCTTTACTTTCAGTTTAAAATTTGCATACAAGTCAGCATAATCCATGATGGCTTTCTCATTCTTCAGGTTCTCCGACTTATTTTTGGAATAAGCCCTCCAGAATTCTTCTTTGCTCACCTTATTGGTACCAAATGAGATCACAGTTTGTGCTACTGAGCTCAGCGAATAAAGTACTGCAACTAAAGCTGCAAAAGCGTATTTGTAAACCATACTTGTAGGAATAAATTATTGTTTTGTTTTTACCGTGAGGAAAGCATCTATCTGCTCCAGGTTTAATTTTTTTGCAATGATCCTTTTATCTTTATCCAGCAGCAATAAAGTTGGCGTCATGATCACATCAAATGACTGCCTGTAACCCGGCCGTTGCGAAAGTCTTTCTGCTTCTGCCATTTCGGGGCTTTGGTGTACATGAATCCAATCCTGTATTTTATGTTCCTGGATAAACTTCAACCAAACAGGTTCAGTTTTTTCTGTAAGTACTGCAAATATCTTCATCCCTTTTTCTTTCCAACTGGCCCGGTAAATTGAATCTATTTTAGGTATTTCTTCTTTGCAATGCCCGCAGGTAGGATCCCAGAAAACAACCAGGGTATAAGGCGATTGTACGTCATATAAACTTACCGTATCTTCTTTGGTATCCAGCATTTCTATATTTGCCGCCTGTTCTCCTATCAGGTTGCTCATCTGCATATAAGCCCTGTCGGTAATGGTTTTCATTTGCTTTTCATTCAGCCATGAAGTAAGGCCTTTGCTGTGGTACTTTTCATACAAGTGCACAAAGATGGCATCTTGCCCCATATATTTTGGATTGATATATTCATCAGTAAACCAATTGAGCAGGAACTTATACATTTCAGGAGCTGTACGTGCCAGCAAGAGTTTATAATCTATGTCCCTGATGATGGTATCCGTTTGTCCCTGCTGCATCACTTCCCTGTAATAAGTCTCCAGTCTTGGAAGAAAAAATGGTGTTCTCACCAACCTGCTGTCGCTGAATGAAAAACCATCCCAGTAATGTTCTTTGTAGAAATAATAATTGTCCAGGCTATCCTTTGCAGTGATCGGAATGGTCTGCGGCTGTGCAGGGCCTTTCATAGCCAGCAGCAAAGCAGCCATCATACTCTTTGGCTCATTATTGATAATGTTATACCTGTAATTATTTATTTCGCTATTGAGCTCATTGTATTTTTTTTCATGCAAGGCACTGTCAGCAGCAGAAGTTGCAGTTTCAAAAGCTTTCTTTTCTGCCACAAGCAGTCTTCCTTTTTCTGCCACAAAATTTTGATAGGCCGCAAATACTGCATTGTCTTTACTCCCTGTTATTATCGTCTTTGCCAGTCTCTGTGTATCTGCTGTTATAGTGATTGTTTGTTCTTTGTCAATCAAAAAATCCGAACTAAATTTTTTGTCACCATATACCACGGCATAAATACCACCGGGGAGGGCTACTTTATTTTTGAAAACAGCAATGCCCTGATTATTGATCGTGGCGGAGTCCTGCACATTCAGGTTCTTTCCCTGGTAGAAAGCAAGAAATGCTTCACCATAATTTACATTGCTCTTGAATGTAATATTATACCCCTGGGCGGCACATATGGATAACTGTAAAATAAAAATTGCTGTTACAAGCGTATTCTTCATTCGATATTGTATTGTTCTGTTTAGATTTTCCCGGTCGCATCCAATTCTGAATAAATTTCTTAAGCAGAAAAGCACTTCTCCATTCGTTTTTTTTAAGGGATACAAATGTATTTAATGTATAGCTTAACGGAGTTGTGGACTCGTTAAATTTTCTTACCAGTAACTGCCTAATTATACCACCCCGGTATTTAATGTCTTCCACAGCAAATCTTTCAGTTCTTTCAGGTTGTAACCCGTAACTGAAGAAATAAAAATATGCGGAATACCTTCTGGCAGTTCTTCTTTGATGGCTGCTGTAAGTTCCTCATCCAGCATATCTGCTTTACTGATGGCGATTACAAAATCCTTTTGCAGCATCTCAGGATTGTATTGATTTAGTTCATTCTGTAATATCACAAATTCTTCTGCGTGGTTTTTGCTATCGGCAGGTATCACAAAAAGTAAGATCGAATTTCTTTCTATATGCCTGAGGAAACGATGGCCAAGGCCTTTACCTTCTGCAGCACCTTCTATAATTCCCGGCAGATCTGCCATACAAAAACTCTTATCGTCCCGATAATCCACCATGCCCAGTTGAGGTGTAAGTGTGGTGAAGGCATAGTCGGCTATTTTTGGCTTAGCTGCTGTAATACTACTGAGTAAGGTACTTTTGCCTGCATTGGGAAATCCTACCAAACCCACATCTGCCAGCACTTTCAGCTCCAAAACTTTTATTCCCTCTTCGCCTGTTTCGCCTGGTTGTGCATATTCCGGTGTTTGGTTAGTGGAGCTCTTAAAATGCGCATTTCCCAGTCCGCCTCTTCCGCCTTCCAGCCAAATCACCTCCTGTCCATCTTCCAGTATCTCTGCTTGCTGCTCACCTGTTTCACCATCAAGCGCAATAGTTCCCAGCGGAACTTCTATAAAAATGTCTTTTCCCTGTGCACCACTGCTGTGGCTTCCGCTCCCGTTCCCTCCATTTTCCGCCAGTATGTTTTTATAATACCTCAAATGCAATAAGGTCCACAGCTGCGAATTACCTTTTAAGATTATATGTGCACCACGGCCACCATCCCCACCATCAGGACCACCTTTGGCGGTAAGTTTATTTCTTAAAAAATGCTTGCTACCGGCGCCACCATGACCGCTGCGGCAGAATACTTTTATCTGATCTACAAAATTTGAACGTTCCATTGCAGTAAAGGTGCGAAAAATTTGGTTAGGA